>JANQER010000456.1 GCA_028278255.1 Elusimicrobiota bacterium
CAAAAAACATATGATTGGATCAAAAGAAAAGAATACAAAAATCTAATAGTCATCCTGACACTCATCAGTGTTTTAACAATAACTGAATTCCTCCCGATCAAAGGCACAGCAGACATGTCAGGTTATCACAACACGCATGCCATGCTTTTACAATCAAAAGGCCGTGTGCAGGACTCATTGGCCTATTCCAAAAAATCATTGGCCCTGGGCGGCGGCTATTCAGATTATGCAGCTGCCAGGCTCTCTGCCTACTATCTCAGGCAGGGCAAAATTCCAGAAACCATTCGCTATGCCATGCAAATCAAAGACACATCCATTGCTGTGTGCGACAAATACAATGTATTGGCAGAACTTTGGACCAAGTCAGGCAAAACCAGCAAAGCCATATTGCTTTATGAAAAATCTCTTCAAATCAATGCCGGACAATTGGCTGTATGGAACAGGCTTCAATCTCTGTATGAACAGGCCGGCCAAAAAGAACAAGCCAAAAAAGCAAACAAAACCATAGACTATTTACGCAAACTCTATCTTCTTTAGACCCAATGCGGTTTAGATAAGCCTGATTTTCGTAATTGCCCCATTTATGGGGCGCTTTTAACGCATTTATTTGTTTTAAAGAGCCCGATAAATCGGGCAATTACATCCTTATCTAAACCGCACTGGGGTTAGCCGTTTGTCAGGCTTGAACCCAGGACATCACAGCAGCGTGTTTATGCGAACCCTTTCGAGGGGGGATATCACTGACAGTTTGTATCTCAATCTGCGCTTCCGGTCCCAAAATATTTTTGAACCGCTCCTGAATGGCGTCACACATGGTCAATGTTTGGGCTTCCGGGCTGTTGTCCTTCACAATCAAAACCCTGAAATCATTTATCGCTTTCTGTTGGATCTGAAACTTCTTCACCACAAACAAATCCTGCATAGCCAGAGTCAATTGATAAGGATGAACAATTCTCTTGTCAGGCATCACCAGGGCGTCAATGGTTCTGCCCTCAACCTGATTCAACAACGGGAAATGGGACAGCTGGCAGGAGCACCTCTCCACGGAAAAGGAACACAAATCTCCCAGCCCCTTGTACCGAATCATTGGCATGGCTTTGTTCAAAAGATCTGTCACAACAACATGCCCGGTTTCTCCCGGAGGCGCTGCCCGGCCGTTGTCATCTATGACCTCCACAACGGCTTTAAATGACAAAACATGCAGCCCCTTGCCCTGGCTGCATTCAAAGGCAGCAACACCTGCTTCTGTGGCGCCGTACACATCCCGCACTTCACCATGAAAAACGCTTTGAAGCGCTTTTCTCGTTAAGCTGTCCACACATTCGCCGGTGGTTAGAATCAGCTTTGGCTGATGGATGGATTGGCCGGTGTTTTGCACAACCGCGGCCATATTTCTCAGCGCGCTGGGATAAGAAATCAAATAACTTGGTTTGATTCTGTTCAGCATCGCAATTTGCTTGTCCACAGGCTCAAACACACTGATGACACGCTCTTTGGCTTGTCTGGGAAAAGCCCAAAATGCCAAAGATTCCACAGCGTCATCCACTGTCACAAAAACAGCCATGCCGTGTTTTTTTAAAGGCAGGCCTGCATACAAACCAACAGCGCTGTAAGACATAGCAGCCAATTCTGCCAAACATTTTTGCGCGTCCCACCGAATACACGCACTGTTCCCTGTGGAACCGGTGGTGCGCAGCACGCGGCCCTTGTCTTCGGAGTACTTATTGGTTTTAAGGCTGTCCGGACAAAACAGACGCAGATCCTCTTTCGTGATCACGGGCAATTTTTTCAGATCCTCAAGTGTTTCAATATCATCCAGGCCCACACCGGCTCTGTCCCATTTTTCGCGGTAAAAAGGAACGCGCGCATAGGCATAGCGCGCAAGTTCTTTCAGTTTTTTAAGTTGATGAGATTTTATTTGTTCCGGGGAGGCCCGGCAAAAACGCCGGACAGAAATGAGGTGTTTCACAACAGTCAATGCATTCAAAAAATAGCCCATTGATTGGCAGGTCAAAAATATTATGATGACGCATGATTGGCAACAAGTTTCCTCAGAACAGTCTGAAGTATGCCGCCGTTCCTAAAATAATCCGCTTCCACAGGCGTGTCCAGCCGCGTGATCACATCAAAGCAAATACATGACCCATTTTGCCTGGCCGTGACTTTCAGCACCTTTTTAGGGCTCAAGCCATCCTGAATCCCTATGATATCGAAAACTTCCTTTCCTGTCAGCTGAAACGTCTCCCGGCTTTCTCCCGGCATAAACTGCAAAGGCAGAATGCCCATGCCAGCCAAATTGCTTCTATGAATCCGCTCAAAACTCTCAGCAATCACAGCCTGAATCCCCAAAAGCTTCGGCCCTTTGGCAGCCCAGTCTCTGGAACTGCCTGTGCCATACTCCTTGCCGGCCAAAACAATCAAAGGGGTTTTATTGGACTTATATTTTTGAGAAGCTTCAAAAATAGTCATTGGCGCATTTGAAGGCAAATGCAAAGTCATCCCGCCTTCAGTGCCTGGGAGCAAAAGATTTCTAATCCGAATATTCGCAAATGTACCGCGCACCATCACTTCATGGTTGCCCCGGCGCGACCCATACGAATTAAAATCCTCTGTTTTCACCCCATGCGCAGCCAAATATTGGCCGGCAGGCCCGGACAAAGGAATATTGCCGGCTGGTGAAATATGGTCAGTGGTCACAGAATCCCCGAAAAGCGCCAAAACCCTGGCGTTTTTAATATCCGAGACAGGCTCTGGCACCAATGACAGACCCTCAAAATAAGGCGGATTCTTAATATACGTGGAAGACTCATCCCAAGGAAACATATGGCCCTGCGGAACAGACAAGCTGTTCCAATTCTTATCGCCTTTATGGGCTTGGGCATACCTCTTCTCAAACATCGCCTTCTTCACAAACTTCTTCAACGCACCATGAATCTCTTTCCTGCTGGGCCAAACATCTTTCAAAAAAACAGGCTTCCTGTTTTTCCCGAATCCCAATGGTTCTGTTGACAAATCAATATCCATCTTTCCGGCCAAAGCGTACGCAATCACCAAAGGCGGAGAAGCCAAATAATTCGCCTTCACCAAAGGATTGATCCGCCCCTCAAAATTTCGATTACCGCTGAGCACAGAACACACAACCAGCTGATTCTCCTCCACAGCGCGTGACACAGGCTCAGGCAAAGGCCCGCTGTTCCCAATACACGTGGCACAGCCGTACCCCACCAAATGAAATTTCAACTTCTCCAAAAACTTTGTTAACCCGGCAGCATTCAAATAATCAGTCACCACTTGCGAGCCAGGGGCCAAGCTGGTTTTCACATAAGGCTTCACGCGCAAGCCCTTTTGAACAGCTTTTTTGGCCAACAACCCTGCTGCCAGCATCAACGAAGGATTGGAAGTATTGGTACAACTGGTGATGGATGCCAGCACAACAGACCCATGCATCAAAGTCTTTGCAGGCCGAGGGGGGACAGGCACAGAAAAAGAACCATAAAAAGATGTGCGCATATTTCTCAAAGCCACCCTGTCCTGAGGTCTTTTAGGGCCTGCCAAACACGGTTCAACACCTGAAAGATCAAACTCAATGGTCTCTGAATAATCAGGATTCCTTGAATTCGCAGCGCGAAAAAGCCCTTGGTTTTTACAATAAGATTCCACCAATTTCACATGTTCAGCAGAACGGCCGCTCAGCGCCAAAAACCGAATTGTCTCCTCATCCACAGGGAAAAACCCCATGGTGGCACCATATTCAGGCGCCATATTGGCAATCACAGCCCTATCAGGCAGGCTCAGGCA
>JANQER010000458.1 GCA_028278255.1 Elusimicrobiota bacterium
CTGGGTTTGTGTCATAATAACCTGTGATGGTGAGAGACGGAATCATAGAAGCATCTGAGCTATACAAAGCTGCATTGCGCAGTTGAATGGCCAGCACATTAGAACCCGGCTGAAGCAAATGACTCAAGCTGGTGAGATCAAAGTGCACAGGGTTTGCCGGATAAACAGCTTCATGCTGGGCGCTGGCGCCCACATCATAGGATGGCTCACCCACCACATTGTCCCGCGCCACTTCAACACCATTGATATAGGCCACAAAACCATCATCATAATAAAGAGTCAAGACAATGGAATCATAAGCAGCAAACGGATTGTCAAATGTTTTTCTCATATAAACCGTGACATAGTTCCCAAACATATCATCCAGCACAGTGGCATCATCATTGTCTTGATACCCAATGCCTGTGGGCCCGCTCAACCAAGCCGTATCATTAAATCCAGCAGCCCGCCAATCAGAAGGTGGTTCACTGGTGCCTTTAAAATATTGCCACACCTCACCCTCTTGAATCAGTGTTTGCTCCACAGGATCAGAAGTGGCTTCCAGTGTGGTCACATTCAACACAGCAGACACAGGGCTTTCATTGTTGGCAGCATCATAAGCTGTCACAGTATAGCCATAAGACGTATTGGGGGTCAGTCCTTGATCCGGATAATTGGTGTTCACGCTTGTCCCAATTTCTGTGTTGTCACGATAAATCCGGTAACCTGTCACATCTGTGTTTTCCACAGGATTTTCCCAAACCAATTCAACTGTTGTTTGCGTCACTGTGCCATGAGACAAATTAACCGGTGCCAATGGCGGCGTGGTGTCTGCTTCTGCCAAAGTGGTCACTGGCAAAACAGCAGAAGGAATACTCTCATTGCTCACATGATCAAATGCTGTCACAGTGTACTCATAAAGTGTATTCGGGGTCAGATTGTCATCCTGAAAATTCGGCACAACACTTGTGCCCACTTCAATACCATGACGATAAATACGGTATCCAGATAAATCTGGCTCAGTATTAGATGTCCAAGCCAGTTGAATGCCTGTACTGCTCACACTGACTTCATACAAACCAGTTGGCTGACTCGGAGGCGTGGTGTCTGGAGGCAATGCCAAAGTCATGGTGCTGACTAAATTTGAAAACAATGATTTGTTCCCAGCCATATCATAAGCCAAAACTTCGTAGGTATACTCAGTGCTTGGCTCCAAATCCATATCTGAATAAGATGTCACTGTGCTGGATGACACAAACTGAGCTTCCCGATAAATTTCATACCCCACGTCTGTTTCATTGTCTGTTGAATCTTCCCATGAGAGGTCAATCTGCGTAGGAGAAACCGGAACAGCGGCTAAATTCGCCGGGATTGTCGGGGGATTATTGTCTTCTAAAGTTTCAGCGCTTGCAGGCTCAGAAACAGCTGATTTGTTGTTTGAGGCATCGCAAGCTTGCACTGTGTATGTATATTCTGTGGACGGGATCAAATTTTGATCTGTGTAGCTCAGCTCAGTGACTTCACTGGCAATAACAGACTCATTGCGATTAATGGTATAACCCACCACGCCTTCATTGTCAGGATGGGCTTCCCACGTCAATTGAATCTGGGTTTCAGACAAAGCATTGGCTTGTACATTTGTGGGCGGCAATAAGTCTGGCGCAATGCCGCCATCCCAGCCGGCCAAGCGTGCCATCAGATACCACCAAGCTTTGGCTTTGTGCACACAATTCAGCCTTCTTTTATAATCATCTGATGCCGGGTCATCTGCGGCATGTCCTGAATGGTTGCAAGGCGGCAGATGAAGACAGTCTCCGGAATAATCATCAGCGCTGCACCCTGGCGCAGGCGTGGGACAATCCTCTGGATGTTCATTACACCAGTCAATGCACCAGTCGCATTCATCTGTGGTGTCCAAATGAGGATTGCCGTCTGGATCATGCGTGTCAATATTTTCAAAATCAAACAACACTTTGTTGTTGGCAATGACATAGTCTCGGATTCTTTGATTGTTGGCTGCCAAATGCGGGTAAATGCCTGAACCACTGGGATTAGGCAAAGTATGGGCTGTCATATAAATAAATATAACATCAGGATATTCAGATTCCAACACGCTCATATTCTGCAAATATTCATCCACATCAGGATCATTTGGGCTGTTGATTTGGTCACACCAAGTCCAAATGGTGTGATTAAAAAGCCCGGAATCCAGAACCCCGCGGGTTTTGTCCATGCCTGCAGGATTTGACCAGTAACCATCAGGACTATACATAACACTGCTGCCATCATTATAAAATCGAACACCTATGGGACTTTGCTGAGGAGGAATGTCTGGCCCGCCTTGATAGTGGAACCGAACCAGCTGTTTATAATTGGGGTCCATATATTCCAAAAACTCCATGCCCTGTCTCATTTGGTCCCCATGAGAACGTCTGGCATAGTAAAAAGTCATTTGTTCTTTAACAGCTTCAATCCATTCAGGAGGAATGTTATTGAACGCTTTAACAGCTGTGTGATCCACAATTAATGGCTCATCCCAAGCCAATAAAAAACCTGCTTTCACGCACAATGAAAGCGCCAAAACCAAAAACCCGAGTTTTTTCAACATGTATGCCTCCCTATGCCGGATAAACCGGAATTGCAAATTTAGCCCCCCATCAAAACAAGAATAAGCAATGCACAACACAAACAAATGGCGTACATGACACATTTATGTCACATTTCGTCTGCACCCTATTTTAGACGGACTATACAAGGAAGGATTGCGGAGAGGCAATGCTTTAACCCCAATGCGGTTTAGATAAGCGTAGCTGCCCGATTTATCGGGCTCTTTAAAACAAATAAAGGCGTTAAAAGCGCTCCATAAATGGAGAAATTACAAAAATCAGGCTTATCTAAACCGCATTGGGGTTAAGATTACTTTTTGAGTCTTTTGATGTCTTTTTGGTCTTTGCTTCTGCTGAAATGTTCTTTTAATTGAATGAGCTCATCTTTTGGAATAAAATACGTTTCAATGCCTTTGAAATCTGCTTTGACTTTCTTTTTGTACACTTGATCAAAATCCAATTTTCCCTGATCATTGAATATGTCTATTCTGTTCGGTTCAATTCCTATGAAAAATATTTCTTTTTCCCCAATCAGATCTTCAGGATTGACTTTCAAACCACAAAAATCATAGATGGCATTAGCACATTTGTCTGCATTGTCTTTGGTTCTTCTCACCCAAAAATCAATATCCCTGGTGTCTCTTGGTATTTTTGTATAATAAATAGCAGCATACGCCCCAATGATCATATAGTCCACATTGTTTTTATTCAAAAGCTCGATAAAATCCCGATAATCATCATCACGCGTTCTTTCTTTTTCCATACACAGTCCTGTCAACGATACTGCTAAATGTCATTCCAAATAACCCCTGTTTTCTTTCTCTGAGATACGCCATTATTTTCAAAGCTGTGTTAAAATCTTTTTCTCTATTCAAAGAATCAACCTCTTCAGGCGTGCCTGTGCCGTAAGTGATTATTCTTCCTTTTTTATCTGTGAATTTGCTTGTTTTCATGCGATATGATTATTATAGCTTTTATTCAGCGTCTTTTCAGACATTAAAATCCAAAAAACATCACATTTCGTGTTTTAGGCGCAATGTGGTTTAGATAAGCGTAGCTGCCCGATTTATCGGGCTCTTTAAAACAAATAAATGCGTTAAAAGCGCTCCATAAATGGAGCAATTACAAAAATCAGGCTTATCTAAACCGCATTGGTTTTAGGCGGATCTATTTAAGAATAATGAAGGCTGGTTGATCGGCTAAAAAATGCAGGGCAAATAAAACTCAGGCGGTTTTTTCCATCATCCAGTCGAGGTAATCAGGCAGCTTCGAAGCAAGAAAATAGGGAAGATTTAGGAGAAAAAATGATTTCCCGGAAAGAGTGGTCTCCTTTGAAAGCAAAAATGGCCCCGCATACAATCGCACCGCATAAGCATGGGAACACCGGTCAATGAATTGATGAAGAGATCTCAGCCTACCGGCTTTTCCGGATTTTACCTCTACAGGGATAAGAAATCGTTTATACTGAACCAAATAATCCACTTCAGCCACTGATTGTTTCTTTTCTCTGACCCAAAAAAATGGCTTTTCATTGTATTGGGAACAAGCCAGAAGCTCTTGCCCGACTATATGTTCTGCCAATATCCCCCGATAGAAGCCATGCAAATCATGAAACGAATAATAGTTGTGCTGTAACCGGGCTGTAAAATTAATGAGCCCGGTGTCAAGAAATTGAAGACGAGGAGATTTTTTGAAATCACGGCGAGGAGGGACCTCCAAGGACGTTGTCGGATAAATCAGGTAAAGCAACATAGCCTGCTCCAAGGCCCTGAGAGACTGGGAAATATCCCGTGATTTATAGTTGGATTCTCCGAACCCTTCAAACCGGATTCTGCTCCCTGCTTCCAAAGGCGCTGTTTCTATACAATGACGAATTATTTTTTTGTTGCCTTTGGTATATTTCTCAGCATCTTCCTGATAAGTTGTCATCAAAGAATGATAAATAGGCCCGAGTGAAGCAATATCCTTCGTAAGGCTGTAATGTTCTATCACCTCAGGCATCCCGCCAAGTAAAACATATTTATGAAAATGGTGAACAAGTGTTTCCAAGGCATATTCTTTAAACGGAATTTCATGCAAAAGCTCTGCGGACTGATCTTCTTTAATGGCCGTCAAATACTCTTGAAACGACAAGGGATACATATAAAGGAATTCCACTCTGCCAACCGGAAAATTAATGTCTTTCTCGCTTATTCTGACTTCAAGGAGAGAACCGGCTGCAATCACATGCAAATCTGATAAATCTTCATAAAAATATCTGAGGGAGGCAACAGCCTCGGGTGAATTTTGAATTTCATCAATAAACAACAAAGTTTTATTTTGAACGTGTCTTTTATTTGCTTTGAGCAGCACAGCTTGGTAAATATCATTAACAGGAAGCCCGCGTTCAAAGAGGTTCTTATCTTCTCTTTTTTCAAGGTTCAAATAAATGAATTGATCAAACTCATCTGCAAACATGGAAACAACCGATGTTTTCCCCACTTGCCGAGCGCCACGAATAATCAGCGGCTTGCGTTTTGGCTGAGAAGACCACTTTTGGAGTGATTGAATAATTTTTCTTTTAAACATAAAGTCAGGGTTATTGTTGCCTTATAAAAGCATAAAGTCAATGTTATTATCGCTCAAAACAAATACATAGTCAATGCTTTATTCCATTGTTACAGGGAAAATCAAATCGAGTAAACAAAAGCCGCAGCCGATAAAACGGCTGTGGCTTTTGTTTGAAAACGCACTCTTTGTTATGTTTTAGGCCTGTGAATTGATCAATTGCGCCATTTGGTCTATGGCCTCAAAATCCATCATTTCCACTGGCATGGCATTGGGGGCATCCAGAATAAATGTCGCGGCTTTTTGAACAAGGGAATCCTCGCTCAGGCCTGTCCACACAGGGATAAACCCTGTCGGCAAATATAAGTTGAGAGCCACCTTCTTGGTTTGCAGATTTTCAGCCAAATTGGCTCTGAGCTCTTGAACCATGCGGCTGATGCGTGTGTTCACATCATTCATGTGCAGAGACGTTGGCTTCATTTTTTGCGTTTGAGGCAGCATACGCTCATCCAATTTAATAAGCGCCTGCGTGTGAGGATATTTTGCCGCCAGGCTCCTCACTTTTATCTCTAACTTTTTGTCTGCCACAGCCAGCACCACGCCTCCGGGCACACCGGTATAAGCGGACAGCAAAGGTCTCACCATATGCATGGTCTTTTCATTGACAACAAGACTGCCCACAGGCAATTTTTTCTCTTTCAAAGCTTGAGAGATTCCTGCTCTATAGAAGGTGACAAAAAATTGACACGCCCTTGACCGGGAATTGACATGACTATTATTTCCCGACGAGCTGAGGTTTGGGAATCCAATCAGGCAGAGCAATAGTCCCTCGGAAATAAACAAATTCCAAGAGACAACAACCAAATAATGTAACTGTTTAGGTCTCCTTTGGTTTTTTTTTGGTCTTTCCCTTAAGACACTTCTGCTTGCGCAGTCGTAATTGCCTCCCGCCAGAAAACAGCGGGCATGGATTTATCAGGCGTATTTCTCAATAGCCAATAAACCATTTTAAAAAAGCGCCCAATAAATTGGGCAATTACAGAGACCTGAACAGTTACAAATAATGATCAATGCCACCAAGGTGCAATAATCAAATAATGCCTTATTGCGTTTGTCTAAACCGTGTTGGGATTTATCCGAATGGTTATCTCCTGAAAAAGCACTGGTCTTGGAATTTTTTGTTGTATATCGTAAGCATGCATTACTATTTACAACATTAAAAGAATTATATTATCAGGGGATCCAGTCAGGCAGGTCAATAGGACTTTCTGGAACATGAAACAATGTCTTCTCAATAGTATGAAGGTTTTTGACATAAACAGGCAAATCATCAGCGCGCGCATCAAGTGAGATATAATCAACCACCCGGCAAAACCGCTCCAGGAGATATGAATGTTTAACTTTTCCATGAGCAATAACAACGCCAATATCCTGAATATCTTCTGGTTTAAACCGAATGAGCTTGCTGACAACGATATCCGTTAAATCCAGGACAAACACATCAATGGGATCCGTTTTTCACCTCCAGATTTTCCCCAGGCACGATCCAAATCAACAAAAAAACGTTCAAATAAGTTCATAAGATTCCCGTATGGCCTGCTCAAAATGTTCCGGCTGGATACGCGAAACAATGTGCCACTTCTTCGATAAAGCAGACACAGACCGTTGTATGTCAGACAGAGTTTTTTCATCATTGAATTCTATTTCCAATATATCAATGGCTTTTTGACGCAGAGAAGGCGGCGCCAGGACCGGCAGGGAGAGTTGATTTTTTATAACGACGCGTGTGCGGTTAAATTTGGCCTTCAAAATATCAGTCAATGAGAGAGCATTGTCACTTATTATTTTTGTTATGGCCTCAAGGGTATTATCCAGAAACCAGCCAAACCGACAAATCAAGCCGGCTTGATGAATATTCAATCGGATCTTGTTCATGAGATGCACTTCAGCATTTTCAATAATCACAGAAGAGAGAGACACAATGAGCCGGGGAGAATGTCCATCAACAAGCGTTTCGCTCACGGCATTGACAACCCGGCTGAGATGTTGGGAAGGAAGAATAGCAGGGTCCTCAAACAGGTGCCTGGCGCCATGACGCGCCAAAACATTTTGAAGATCTTTTTCCACTATTTGCACTCGTGGGACAAAATCATCAATTGAAAGATTAAAATGTTGAAGAATCCTAAGGAACTGTCCGGCTGTCAAAACCGCTTTTCTGTTTTCGATATGAGACAAGTGCGCTTGAGTCACCTCCAACAGATCGGCAAGATCCGCTTGTGAAATATGCCTCTGCAAACGAATTCTTTTTAGGTTTTTCGATATATGATGATCATAAGTCATACGGGTCTCAATATATAATATTTATTATTATATTATAATACTTATTATACACAAAAAACAACACAACAATCAAGGCTCTCTTTGGCATTTCCACCGGCATGACATTGAGGGCGTCCAGAATAAATGTCGCGGCTTATGGAAGGCCATTCAGCGAAAACAGTTGAAAAACAAGGAAATTTTGAATACACTTGAGACATAATAGAAATGATGTCTGGAAAAAATGGAATTTGAACGCATATAAAGGAAGTGCGAGATGCAGAAACCAGAGGATGAATTTGATCAAGAGCGGATTAAGATCTATATGTCACAGACAACAGAATCAAAACTGAGACATCTGGAAGAAACCAAAATTTTCTTTGACCGCATCAAAGACGACAAGACAAAAAAAATAAACGAAAAACTCAAGGCCCAGGGATTCTAGAAATTTCTATCTTTTGATTCCTCTTCCTCTTAGACAACAATCGAGATTCAGTTTGATTTAAGTAATTTTGTCTTGAGACAATTGGTCTTTTAAGGCGCTTTTCAAGAGCCTGACGTGCATTGCCGGAAATCTGCCCCCCGGCATGTGCATCGGATTTTAGTTTTTTCATGCCTTTGGAATTTTCATTCCGATGAATTTCTGTTGTGGCGCGCTCTCCCAGCATTGTGAAAATCAGTTCAAAATCATCCATATGATCTCTTAAATTTTCTCTTTTGAGTCCCTTTAATCTTTTATACTGGGAAGGAGTGACTCCAAAAGAAGCTCTGGATATCTCTGCTGTTAAAATTTCATATTCTTTATCTTTCTGCGCGCCACGTTGTTTCCATTCATCCGTCAATTCTTCACGAATGGCAATACCCCGCATACGTTTTTCAATCCAATCATCGCTGTACCCTTTTAGCTTATAAAGAAATCTGGTTCTCTTGGTAGCAAGTTCAGGGTTTTCCACTTCTTGCACACGTTCATATCCCACTTTTGCCAACCACCGTTTAAAAGGCTCAGCCTTTGGAGAAGGAATGGATTGAATAAGCCGAAAAACACCTTCTGTATTCCAACAGTACATTTTTTGTTTTCCTCCCCTCGTTTCTATCTCAAGCATAAGGGGTGGTACAAACTGTACCCCCCCTTTGTCTGTCAGTTTTGCAAGCTCCTCATCCCTTTGTTTTAATCGCTTGAAATATTGTGCAGGATCATTAGAATCGGTCAATGATTCAATCACATCATTGATGACAAACCACCATTCATTATTATGCAAAGTCCTCCTTATTTTCTTCCCTTTAAACAAAGCAATTTTAGTATCTTTTGTCATAAATCATATCCTCATAATAAATTTCTAATAGAATACCATACACCAGTATGGAAGTCAAGACAATAGAAACTATTCTATATAACCATTGATGGTCAAAGACGGGATCATGGAGGCGTCTGAACTGTACAGGCCGGCATTGCGCAATTGAATGGCCAACACATTTGTTCCCGGCAGGAGCAAATGACTGAACGCGGAAATATCAAATTGTGCAGGCGACAGGTGACGATTGGATTCATGCTGGCCGCTGGCCGGTTGATCATAGGCTGGTTCACCTACAATATTATCCCGCGCCACTTCAACACCATTGATGTACGCCACAAACCCATCATCATAATACAGATTCAAAAAAATGGATTCATAAGCTGCGAATGGATTGTCAAATGTCTTGCGCAAATAGACTGTGACATAGTTCCCTGACATATCCTCCAACACAGTGGCATCATCATTGTCTGCATACCCAAATCCAGACGGCCCGCTCAGCCAGGAGGTGTCATCAAAACCAGTGTCACGCCAATCTGATGGCGGCTCACTCGTGCCTTTAAAATATTGCCACATGTCACCTTCTTGAATCAAGGTTTGTTCCACAGGATCAGATGTTGTTTGCAGCGTAGATACATTCAACACAGCAGACACAGGGCTTTCATTGTTGGTCGCATCATAAGCTGTCACAGTATAGTTGTATGGCGTATTGGGTGTCAGGCCTTGATCAGAATAATTGGTATTGGCGCTTGTCCCGATTTCTGTGTTGTCACGATAGATTCGGTAACCTGTCACATCTGTGTTTTCCACAGGATTTTCCCAAACCAAATCCACTGTTGTTTGGGTCGCTGTGGGGGCGCTCAGATTGATTGGGGCCAATGGCGGGGTGGTGTCTGGTTCTGCCAGAGTGGTCACAGTCAAAACACCGGAGGCAAGGCTCTCATTGTTGGATTGATCAAAAGCCGTGACAGTGTATTGATAAGTCGTGGAAGGGATCAGGGCTTGATCTTGGAAATTGGGCACAACACTTGTGCCCAATTCAATATTATCACGATAAACACGGTAACCGGACACATCTGTCTCCGGGCATGGATTCCATGCCAAATGGACTTCCGTATCTGTCACATCTGAAGCCTGCAGCCCGGTGGGCGGACTGGGAGGCGTGGTGTCCGGGTTTGTGTCATAATATCCGGTGATCGTGAGAGAGGGGATCATAGAGGCGTCTGAACTGTAAAGGCTGGCATTACGAAGCTGAATAGCCAGCACATTTGTGCCGGGCGTAAACAAATGGCTTTGAGCTGTGAGATCATAGTCTGCCGGCGTTCCGGCTTCATTCTGTGCGCTGGCGCCCACATCATAAGCCGGCTCACCAGTTATATTGGACCGCGCCACTTCAACGCCATTGATGTAAGCCACAAAACCATCATCATAATCCACGCTTAACACAATGGATTCGTATGCAGAAAACGGATTGTCAAAACTTTTTCGAAGATAAACCGTGATATAGTTCCCGGACATATCATTCAGCACAGTGGCATCGTCATTGTCATTATACCCTATGCCGGTTGGGCCGCTCAGCCAGGCTGTGTCATCAAAACCAGTGTCGCGCCAGTCTGATGGAGGCTCACTGGTGCCTTTGAAATACTGCCAAATGTCCCCTGCCTGAATTAATGTGTCTTCCACGACATCTGAAGGCGGATCATCATTGTTTAAGGTTTTGGCGCTGACAGAAACACATGGATCTGACTGGTCATTGGATGCATCATAAGCCCGGACCGTGTATGTGTAGTCAGTGTCAGGAATTAGATCAGGATCTGTATAGCTGAGGGCAGTCCAATCAGTTTCAATATCAACACCATTGCAATTGATGATGTAACCGACCACGCCTTGATTGTCAGGATGATCCTGCCATGACAAAACAATGGATGTGTCAGTCACAGAATCAATAGTCAGGTCTATTGGCGGAAGTATCACCGCGCTGCCGGTCACAGCAGACGCTGTATTGCTGTAAGAAGAATAGTCATTGCCCTGGTAAGCTCTGACACGGTAATAATAAACTGTCCCCAGTGTCACGCTTGTATCTGAAAAGGTTTCCACATCAGATCCCACACTGCCCATTTCCATAAAGCCTGACAACTGTGAAGTGGAACTTCTTTCAATGGAAAAACCATATTCATTGTCTGATTTGTCTGTCCAATTTAAATTGATTTGAGTGTCTCCTGCAGCCACTGCTGTGAGATCAGACGGCGCTTCCACAACAGGCTGATACATGTCCACAGCGCCGATATCAGGACTGCCGTCATCTGGGTCTCCTGCGCCTTGCAAAACCAAATTCTGCGGACGAAAGCCCTCACGAATATAATCCAACAAATCCTGCATGGTGTGGCCGACGCCGGGCGCCAAACGCTCCATTGTGCCCTGCATGGTGCCTGTGCCGCCCAAATACGCGTCCCAAGTCACTGGCGTGCGCGTGTCATCCACAAACTGCGGATCCGTGTCATCAATGTCATGCGCGCCAATCACTGAACTGCCTGAAAATGTGAGATCATTGTATCCTTTGCCTGATCCATTCCCATAATTTGTGCCGTCTTGCAATAAGTACCCTGCATTGTAATCAGCGTTTTCCGCTAAAACCACATCTGTTTCCGCATGCCCATAATCATCCAGCTTTTCACCTGTCAACTGGCCGCTTGTTTTCACAGCGCCAATATTCAAGTTTGATTTATAATAGGCCAGCACACCTTGCTCAGCTGTTTGTGTTTCTCCCAAATTGCATCCACCTGTGCCGCCGCCCACATAAAGGGTATTTCTTTTAAACACAACCTGATTGTCAGTGCAGTGAAAAAGAATCGTAAACCCTGTGCCAGACAGATTCGTGGGCCCCTCAGGACCATTGCCATTGGGCAAATAAATATTTCTTTCAATGGTAATGGTGTTGTCTTCACGTGTTCCTGATGCAGGCAGATAAGGCATCCACACATCCCCTTCTGAATACTTGTCTGTGCCTGTGTGCCAAATAACATTGCCCTTAAACAAGGTGGCGCCAGTGCCTCTGTGAATAATGGAATAATGCGGGTTGTTATGAGGTGTGTCCTTAATGAGGATGCAATCTTCTATGGTCACACCGTATTGAAAATTAAACTCTGCATTTTTTGTGAGAGAGCGGACAAAATTCCGTTTAAAAGATTTCCATAAACCTACGCTATAAGCAGCTCTGTCCAGTTTAACGCCTTTGGCAAACACACAGTCTTCTACTTCATAGTCATTGGGTCTGTGCAAAAACACATACTCATCAAAATAACAGCGAATGATTTTGGCTGTGGCGCCCAAAAAAGCACCGGTTTGAAAAATATTGGCATGATTGCCGCGCACACTGTTTGTCCAAAGACAATTGACAAATTCCACTTGACCTAGAGATGGAATATGATGATCAAAAGGCATGGCAATTCGGCTGCAAGTGTTCCATGTACAATTGGTGATCAAATAAGGGGCATCTCCAGGACAATATATCCATGCTTCATTGTCAGCATCACCTAATCGGATAAAATCGCAATAATCAGCTATGAGGCGTCCGCCATTGTCCACGCCGCCGCCGCAAGTGATTTGTGCATATGCGCCGCCTGCATTGGATCGGATCACACAATGAGACTCAACTGTGCCATTGGCCCTGAGCAAAGCATTGCTGTTTCCTGAATTCGGCACAATGTCAATTTTGTATGAACTGGCAAAAGGATCACTGGCCTGACTGGCATCCATTTCTAAAACAGCGCCTGCATCCAATGTCATATCACCGGCATTTAAAAACAAAGCACCACGACAAACCAACGCAACACCTGCAGCCACTGTCAAATGACCGCCAGACACCTCAATGGCAGCAACAGTGTGATCTGCGCCCGGACTATGCCCTGCCACTGTATTCACGTCCACAGTCACATTGTGAGCAATGGTCACTGTGTCATTGTTCCCGGGCACACCAGCCCCACCCCAAGTGGCAGACGAGGACCAATCACCGTTTTGCGTGGAAGTGAATGCAGCGGAAAACCCTTTCTGAACAGCAGAACACATAAAGAAAAACAGAAAAATCATTAATATTTTTTTCATTTTTTTCCTCTCTTTTGGGGATGTCAAAAACCAAAACCTTTTCTAGTGGTTCAACCCATTTAAAAAGTCGGGTAAAAAACCCTAAAAAGAGCCGATGAATCGGCAGACTACAACCCCATATTTTAAACGGGTTGGACCACTAGTCATAATAATAAACAAACCACGACACAAACACATAGCAGTCATGACACATTTTTGTCACATTTGCGAAATTAAAAAAGTTGCCAAAAACAGGGTATTTAGATTATAATATGAATGTATTGTTTTAATATATATTATAAATTAAAAGTATGATCAACAGACTGTTAGATATAAAGAAAATACTAGGCAAAACCAGCTCATCCTTCCTGTTCGGCCCCAGAGGGGCCGGGAAAACACTTCTTTGTCAAAATTTTATTCAAGATCTTCCGCTGACATTCACAATTGACCTGCTTCAGCAAAATACATACAACCGATATGTCCGTCAACCAGGAAGATTTAGGCAGGAAATTGAAAGGGCCGTTAAGCCGTCTCAAATCTTAACTGTTTTCATTGATGAAATCCAAAAACTGCCGCTGCTTTTAGATGAAGTGCATAGTCTGATTGAATCTCATAAAAAGAAAATTCGTTTTATTTTGACTGGATCAAGCGCCCGCAAACTTAAAAGAGGAGGCGCCAACCTTTTGGCCGGCAGAGCATGGGTTTTGAATCTTCATCCCTTGACCCATCGGGAAGGACCGTTTGACCTGGATAAAGCATTACAGTTTGGAACACTGCCAGGTGTTTTTTTGGATGATGAACAACCTGCCCGCTCCTTAAAAGCTTACGTGGAAACATATCTCAAAGAAGAGATCAGGCAAGAGGCTTTGGTGCGTCATGTGGAAGGATTTATCAGATTTCTCGAAATTGCCGGACAAATGAATGCCGAGCCTTTGAATTATTCAAGAATTGCCAGAGACTGCGGCACATCTGCACCGACAATTCAGGAATATGTTTCGATTCTGGCTGACACTATGGTGGCTTTTTCCATCCCGGCCTGGACCCACTCTATTCGAAAACAACTGAGACAGTCTCCCAAGCTTTATTTTTTTGACTGCGGCGTGCTCAATGCCATTCGCGGCGAATTGGCGGTTGAGCTCTCTCCCAAAACTTTTCGTTACGGCCGGCTGTTTGAAACATGGCTTGTGCAGGAAATCATTCGTTTGAATGACTATCAGGAAACCGATTACAAGTTTTTTTACTGGAGGACCAACTCAGGATTAGAGGTGGATCTTATATTGCAGAAATCATTTCAAACAGCGCCTGTGGCCATTGAGATCAAGAGCAATGAAGCGCCTGAGGAAAAAGATCTCAGGGCCCTTCTTGCTTTTCAATCTGAAAATCCCGAAGCTTCACTTGTATGTCTTTGCCGAACACCTCATCCCTATCAATTAAAGGGAATTGATATCCTGCCCTGGGCCCAAGGACTGGAGTCAATTTTCCCAAGAAACACAGGGAACGCCGGTAGTTAACCACCTGCTGCTAAACTCTAGAAATCACTTTTTTAGCCCAAATTTTTTGAAAATTTCCTTCGCAGAAAAAAATTTGGGGTTAACTGAGTGATGTTAAAAAACTTTTTTATTTCTTTGGCTTCATATTATTGAAAAAGATTTGGCAGGGTAATCGATTTTGAGCGTAAAACGATTAAGGAAATTCATAACGCCTAATAAAGGAACATATAAATTTGGCATAAAATCAATTAAAACATTGTCCACCTTAAAATCAAATACTTTTAAACAGACAGTATGGCTGTAGGCAATAGTTATTCCATTTCCCGTACTGATTTTTTTAGGCGTACCAGCCTGCAAATTATGTCCCAATGGAAGAGCAAAAGAAGCAGGTAAAGCACATTCATCTGCTCCAGTATCTATTAATGCATACACATTCAATTCATTCTGGTTTTCCGGATTGATAATTGTTATCGGCAGATAGGGACGGGAAATGTCACCGGGATGGGTTATAATGAAAGGGTGGTTTTCAACCAACATAATAAATGTGCACTAAATCCTTGTCAGGCATAAAGAGAAGAAAAGGGTTTTTAATGCCATTTTCTTGTGCCTTATTAAGAGCCTGCTGGGGTGTTTCTCCTGCCCCAACAATGGTATTATCTCCTGCGCTTACCATTGCCACATACTGCCCATCATATTTGTTTGAATTGACCAGCACCTTTTCCATGCACTATGCTCCAGGATAACCCGGATAAACCGGAATTGTAAATTAAAACGACCAAACTCCAACAACCAAGAGCCAAAAAAGTAAAAATGAAATAGATACTCAGGCTCTAAAAATAATTATAGCACACAAAAGGCACTATTTCAAACTGACGGAGCTATCAAACGCAACTTTTCCCCGACGATAAATTTCCTTATCTAAACCACATTGGGGGTAAGACCCAGGAAATTGTTACTATCTTTTCTACCTGATAATGATTATTTTCTTTCTTTTGTTTATTCCCGGGCCTTTGATGTAGGACACGTACACGCCTGAGGCAGTGTCTTTGGGCATCCATTCAAAATAGCCTGAGACACTGGTTTGCGTGCTTTCCCACACCAACTCACCATTCAGTGTAAAAATCATGCATTTAAACTCACCGGTTCCATTGCCCAAATAGTATATCCTGGCTGTATCGCCATTGTCCGGATTCACTGCGCCTTTGCTTTCCACAGAGCCCAGCACCTTGGCCTCTCCGGGATTGAGTGGGATGACCACCCCGTCAACAACCGGGGGGTCTTCTGCCTGGGGCGTGAATGTCATGACAAAGGCCTGCACACTGTAGTTTGAATGGTACGTGCCATTGTAAGCCCGGATCCGGTAGTAATAGGTGGTGCCGGCTGTGAGGTTTTGGTCTTGATAAGCATTTATGCCGGCGGTTGTTGTGGCAATTTCCACAAAATGCGCATTATCTGATTCACTGCGTTCGATTTTGAATCCTTCTTCATTATCAGACACATCTGTCCAATCCAAATCAATTTGAGTTTGGGACACAGCTGTGGCTGTTAAGTCAGCGGGTGTATTGATGTTCATGGGGATCTGCACATAAACCTGATTGCTGTAATCAGATTGATTGTCCACATTGTACCCGCGCACACGATAAAAATAAGTGATGCCCGGCAGAACAGCTGTGTCCTGATAAGATTCCACGTCTGCGCCCACAACAGCTACTTGCATATAATTGCTGTTTGTCACTGAACTGCGTTCTATTTGAAACCCGGTCTCATTGCTTGACTGATCATCCCACGCCAGATCCACCTGTGATTGAGACACATCAGTGGCTTCCAATTCCCTGGGCGGATTAATGAAACTGCCGTCTGTCACAGCATAAGAAGAATTGCTGTAATACGAATTTTCACTTCCATTATACGCTCTGACCCGGTAAAAATATTTGGTGCCCTGTGCCAGACCTGTTGTGTCATCATAGGATTCTGTGCCGGCCGGTAAATCAGCGATTTGTTCATAATTCACACCGTCTCTGGCATTTAAACGCTCCACTTTGTATCCGGTTTCATTGTCAGCGGCATCCTGCCATTCCAAATGGATCTGCTCAGTGGACACCATAGTGGCAAACAAATCAGTGGGCGTGTCTACAGAGGGGGCTCCGGCCGGCAGTGTGGTGACAAATTCATAATCAGAACGCCCGCCCACGCGGCCGTCTAGATCCTCTGCCCGCACCATATAACGATATTCTGTGTCAGGCAGTAATCCGGAATGCACATATGAATTGTCTGTGATTAAGCAAGATTTTTCATTGTGACGTCTGTTCAATTCATCCCTGTATTGAATGAATACATGATACCCCTTCAGACCGGCTTCTGCTGTGGCAGGATCCCATGTGACTGTTATTTGCCCAGGACCAGTGGGCACACCCTGCACATTGCCTGGTGTTGTTGGCTCAGCCACACCTGACAAACTGTCCGGCCGCGGGCCATGCAGCATGCCCATGCCGTAAAACGCATACCAAATCTTTGTGGGATCATTCGGGTCCAATGTGGTGGAATAGCCCCTTTTTCTGTGCGGCACATACGCATTTGAACCCCATGTGGCCCCTCCGTCCACTGTATGGATTAAACTGCTCCCATAGCTGTCTGAGCTCACATAGTATTTCCCAGCCACATAAGCTTTGTTAGGCGCGTTTTTGTCAAGGACAATACTGTACCCGTAACGAAAACTGTACACCATGTTCCATGTGGCGCCTCTGTCTGTGCTTTTCCATACGCCGCTTGTGTAAATATAATGAAGATCATAATCCACCAGCCACAGCGTGTCAGGATCAACAGGGTCCACAGCAAAACTGGTGGGATACCGCCAATAGTCCTGCAAATCACTGCTGCTGCCTGA
>JANQER010000037.1 GCA_028278255.1 Elusimicrobiota bacterium
AGCCTCTTCAGTATATTTCCCCATTGGAGTAAAAAATGATTCTTCATGTTGTTAAAGCAGAATATAAAAAAGATTATCTGATTTGGGTTAAGTTTAACGACGATGCAGAAGGCATTGTTGACTTAAAAAATGAATTGTATGGGGAGATGTTTGAACCCCTCAAAGATGTAAACAAATTTAAATCTTTTCGTGTTGACCCTGAGCTTGAAACTATTACCTGGAGCAATGGAGCCGACCTTGCCCCTGAATTTCTTCACGATCATTTAACTGTATAGCATAACCAATCATTGCAGGGCCAACGTTCGCCCGGCGCCACGCAGCGTCGCCGAACTCACGTTGGAGCCCCACCCTGGCAAATAGCGCCAGGGCAAGCCCTGCGCTTTCGCGCAGGGGGTGGCTCAACTTTGCCGTTGGGAGAAGAATAAAATCAAATATGTCATGGTTATGTGGTTTTGGATAAAATGAAATAGGAATGTCGTAGGGGCCGACGGCTGTCGGCCCGATAACAACAATGTAAAAATCGAATTAAATGGATATGGTTTAATTGTTGAATTGGAGCATGCACGCTCAAATAAAGCCTATGTTTTTTCGTTACGTCCTGTCATAGACGACCCGCAACACAAAATACAATTTTTCCCCCTGTACACATCACTCGCATAAGCACAGCTCAGTTTTCATCTGCCGGTCAGAAAAACCGATTATGCGGCTGACAGCACTGCGTTTCTGTGTTGTTTATACATGTCCAATCCTTCAGCGCTTATCTCCATGATCTTTGATTCTCCTGATTCAATGGACATTAAAATCAATCGCACGGATTTGGCCAGCAGCTCTCCTAATGTGTTTTTCGGCACGCCAGCCATGTGCACCCCGTGCCCTATAGGAATAATAGGCCGCAGGCGCACATGACAGGCGTTTGGATGAATTCCATTTTTGATCATCAATTGATACATAGGGCTTGCTTTGACATCCATCCCTTCCAACATGTCTTTTTCAAACCCAACCACAACCCCAGAAACTGCCTGCAGTTTCTTTGCCAAAGATTGTTTGTTTGTCATGGCCATCACATACAAGCTTCTTTTTTCCCGCTCCCCTTGTGCTGCCAATTCCGCACACGCCTTCACCCCATCCTCTGATGTCACCCATACCAGATACACCAACTGCATGCCTGCATTTCCCTCCAAGGCATGCATATCTTCACGCACAACATTTGACAATGAATGTGTCATCTCATTTAAGTTTATCTGCATTTTTATGGCTTCTTCAATCAATATCTCCTGAAACCTCTTTGAATTAAACACCTTCTCTGCCGGCACCACTTCTTCTCCCACATGCAACACATCTGGTTCTCCCAATAATGTCTCCAAAACCAATCCCATTTTTCTATTTTTTATTTTGTCTGTATTTTGGTCTATGGTCTTCTTTAAGATCAACAAAGCTCTGGCTGACTTTCTCATGGCTTGTTCTTTTAAATCACCTAGCGCCCTGTCCATATCCGAATCAGGCAATTCTCTGTTTGAAAAATCTCTTAACAATCGTTTCCATGGCACAAAAGACAAACCTGTCATCACTTGCGAAACAACCAAAGTTGTCACAGCCAAAGACCCTGACACTGGCATAAGCCCCAAGCCCAAAACCATCAATGGCAAACCACTCAAAAGCACTGTCCACAAGTGCATGTTCATGGTATACACTGTGGTTTTCCATGGACTGATAAAGCTATAACAATCTATCCCCCATCTTCCCCACACTGGGTTTTCTCCCTTTAATTTTGCACCAGCCCAATGTGCGAGAAATTCATGAATAAAAACATACCCAGCCACTGACATAAGTGAAAACAACCAGTTCCCAGTCATGAGTCCGCTCAGTAAAACACCTGTCCCTGCTGGTAAGTGCCAAAACAAATTGGCTGGCTGTGCCCTCAATGGAAGCGCAGGCGCCTCAGTCAAGAAAACATGGTCCCACCATTTTTCAGGCACAGGAATTTCAAATCCCTGTGGAAGAACCAATGCCAATTCCCGCTCATGCTGATCCACCTGATACTGATAAAAAGCAAATGCATGCTGCAAATGATCATCCCACAAAACACTGGGCTTGTCCAAACGACGTCTCTCTGAAATAATTTTTTGTATAGTCAAAACCTGATCTTTGGTTATTATGCGCGTTTCAACAATATGATTGAGGAGTCGTCTCAAAACCCTATAATGCCGATCTTTTTCTTCCAGCAACTGTGAAGCCAATTCTTGCAAACAAGGAAAAATAAAATCTTCAAAACTTTTAAAAACTTTTATTTCATCAACCTCACTCTGATTGGCTTCCAATGCCTGAACCGCCTCACTTGGCGCACGCGCTAAAACAATCGTGTTCCACACATATGCTTTTTGATCTCTCTCTGGATCAGTGGTGACTCTTAAAACACGTTCCAATGCCACATCTCTCAATCCTATCTCCTGAAATAATTTCTTAAGCCCTGTTTGCCATAAAGACTCCTGACAAAAAGCCATGCCTCCTGGAAAAGCCATCTGCCCTGACGCACGCTTGATTGCCACAAAACCCGCTCCCCCGGCACGCACAAGCACATCAATTCCATGAGCCGGCTGAAGAGTTCTCTGATGCGCTTCCTGAGTGGCTTTAAATTTCATTGGGTCCAATGGTGGTTCATGAATTCTTTTTTGCTCATTTATCTTAATCTGCCCATTGACTTGTGATAAATCCATAAAATCAAAACCATCAATATATTTCTGAACAATATCTCTGTGTTCAGGGTTGATTTGATTTATTTGAATTTCATTTTGGGGAACAACAACTAAAAGCTTTTTTGGGGCAACACGTTTCACGGTTGCTTTCATCACATGAGACATACAATAAGTCGGCGTGGGCCTATTGGGATCAGACACAATGCCTAAAGGATTAATACTTTTGGGCCTTACCCCCTGTGTCACTAAGCTCTCAAACGCAATACTTTCAGAGGATCTGCCTGCGCGCGCATCCTGTTCCAACAAACTCAAAAAACCATTTTCATCCTGTTTAAACAGCACCTCCCCTCTCATGTTTTCAACAATAGTCAGCACATTCACATGAGGATTACTAAAAATTCTCTGCTTAGCTTGCGTGGCTTGCAAGCGTGCATCATCTGCCTGCAATTCCTCCCCATAAATGACCAATATCTGCCTTTGAATAGCATTCTGAATTTCCTGTGTGGGAAATCCTGTTATGCCCATGTCTTCACAAACCTGACAGACCGTATAAAGCGTTATGAGCGAATTCACAGGCGCAGGCGCTTTTTTATTTTTAAAACCAAATTCAGCCATGACTGCAGGTTTTCTTGTTTCAGTTGATTCAGCAATCTGCCTCACTTGTTCGTCAATAGGCAAAAATCTTTGCGCCATGGGGATGGCCACACGCCCTTGAGACGTTTTAATTTCTATCTCGTTCAATGCCAAAGGATAAGGCTTGTTCATAATACCAGCACCAGAATAAGCATTCACAAAAAGATGCAGGTCCAAGACACCGCCTTTATTGGAAAAATTCAAAAAATCCCACATGGTTTTTCTTAAGTCATCCAGTTTGACAGTGGGATAAAATAGAATCAGCAATATCCTCGGCACAATCCCTGCTTCCTGTGTTGCCTGCAACACTTTGTCCGTCTTCACAAAATCATAGGTTGCTTTATTCATTTCTTTCAACACATGAGGCACAGTGGTCTCCACCCCATAACCAATCAAATAGAAACCAGCTTGTTTCAATTTTGTCAAAAGTTTTGGATTGATCTTGTCCACTCTTGTTTGAATAAAAAATTGTAATTTCTTGTTTAAGCCTCTTTGAACAATCAAATCTGCAATGGCTTCAGCCCGTTTTGGGTCAAAAGTATCATCATTAAAATAATAGGCTTCCATTTCCGGATGCGCCTTCAAAGTACTTTCCACCATATCCACCACATCTTTTGCAGCCAACAGAACAGACGCATGGTGTTGTCTTTTGAAGACGCCTTTCACTAAACCAAAAAAATCATTTACCCACCTAGATGAGCAAAAAACACAATTTTGGTCACAATTGGTTTGAAAAAAACCTCTACCTGTTTTAATAAAAGTTCCCATTCGTCCTTTTTCCAGATCTTTTTGCGACATTCTCTGCGCCATCATGTCCCAATATTCTTCATACGGAATTTTTTCAGGCCTTAAAATTTTCGTGACAAGATGAAAATCCTTTTCATCATACTGGGTCCCTTTGGCATTAAATTCGAACCCAAGCGCCATGTCCAGCAAAGGGTATTCACCTAGCCCATAAATAAGTTCACTCTGCTCAGGCAGATAAAAAGGCCAAAGAATTATTGGATTAAATGCAAATGTGATTTTGTTGTGCGCAACTGATTTTAGTGTGAGGCGCGCCTGCGGCTGATGAGTCTTGATCCAATCATCAGTTCCATTGTAAAGCCCAGCTGTTTGAATGCTTAATTTTTTAAGACAATTAATTGTTTTTTGGACTAGAGGATCATCTTTGTTCAACTTGCCTGACAAATCAATCATCACTTTCCTGTGGCGCAGCAAAGAAGCAAGCGCAGGACTTGGCTTGGCTTTGTTATTGATAAAGTCAATGGAAACATCTGTTTTTGACGCACGCGGATCCATGCTCTTTAGGCCACTGGTTTCCACGCCTCCTAGTACTATTTGAGCACGCGGCAAAATCTTTTTGGCCGTGTGCATCAATGTGATATCTTCTTGCAATGTGGCGTGCAATGGACTAAACCCAATGATATTTGGCTGAAATTCTCGCAAACGCTTTTCAAATCCATCCACACCATCCAAATGAGGGTCATACACTTTCACCTCCTGACCAAAAGCTCTTAAAAATTCTGCGATTCTGTGTAGCCCGTAGGGAGGAATTAAAAATTGATTGGGCTTGTGTTCCCCCTGATGATAAGGGGCAATAAGAAAAATTTTCCGTGGGTTTTTAAAAGGTTTTTTTCTGTTTATATCAGCCGGGTCTTCTCCTTGTTGAATAGCGTTTGCATAAACAATGCTCATGATGTCGCTGAATCGGGTAAATGATTCATTTTGAAGAGCTCTCTTGTATTGACCTGATAAGAAAATCGATTTTTTTGCACACGCTCTTCTGATTTCCTCAACACACAGATAAACAGACACATACAAATGTCTTTCCATGACAGTACAGCCAAACAATCCTTTTGCTACAATCTTTGATTCCAGGTTCTTGTGTAAGCGCAAAACATCCAATTTATTAGTATTCTTCAATTTTTCCCATGCTTCTTGATAGGACAAAGAAGCAAATGGGTTGAGCTGTTCTTCCAATTCAACTTCATAAAACACACCCAAAGGCGGTCCTCTTAATCTCAGTTTTTTAATGACAAAATGAGCAGCCTTTATCAAGAATTCAATCAATGTTTTTGCCCAAGACATGAGCCTGCCTGATTTATTGCCAGCAGGTCCTGCGTTGTTTTTTTGGGTCTTGTCTGCGGCAGACCCATTTGGTTTCAGTGATTGTTGTGTATAGCCAATGGTTTCATTTAAATGATGCCTACTGCCGGTTAAAACCACAGACACATTTGGATTATTCACAAATCTCTGAATCTTTTCTCCTGGACCTTCATTCTCAGCACTCTTCCGGATAAGAGAATTAGCTATAATGGCAATATTTAACTTTCTTAATTCTTTAATCAAACCAGGACACGCATCAAACAACCCTGCAGGCATTTGAACAACATCTAGATCAGTTAAAAGACCATGCGTCAATGCTTCTTGCAGCACATCACGTCTTGAAATAGACGCCCCAATGGCTTTTACTTCTCCTTTTGTTTTTAGTGATTTCATTTCTGCCATCACCTGACTGTCTCTCAACACCTCACAACTCGTTCCATGTATATACAATAGATCCACTTGCCCCAAACGTTCTTGGCTGCGTTGAAAAGACTTTTTCAGATTTTTCACACTATGATCATGCGTTGATTTTTCAGTCTTTAAATCAAAGTCTTCTCCCCATTTGGTGGCCACAAAAGCCCTTTTATCTAAGTTTGGGTGCCTGCGAAGAAAATCACCTATTCTTTCTTCGCTTTTCCCGTATGCGGCAGCTGTGTCCAGCATGATCACGCCATTGGCATTTTTCATGCACTCAAAAGCCGTTAATAAAGCCGCATCAACCTCCTTGCGGACTGGATCAGAATAGTTCTCATTCTCAGGCGGCCATCGCCTCCCCATCCAAATAGTGCCGAGTCCCAATGGATAAAATTTAAGCCCTGTGTTGCCCAAAGGTTTGTCTGCAATTCTCATAGGTGTCTCCTGTTTTCTGACATTTTGTGCGGCTGATCTTCCCAATATAACACCCATAGCAATAGACAGATAATACACACTTGCCTTGGCCATGTGCTGAAGATATTCAGCCTTTGTGGGCAACAGCTTTTCATTGACGTCGTTCTGCCCATTGGGACGCTTTTTTTCTGTAAACTCATAAGCTTTTGTCGGGAAATAGAAAATGATTTTCGTCATCCAAATTGTTATGTTTATTTTCACTTGCCTGATTTTTTGAATGGTTTCTGGCTTTAAAAAGTATCCCACAATCCTTTGCCAAGGCATGCCATTGTCACGTTTGGCTTCCATAGAAACAGCATTGGCACAACCACGCATACCAGCTGTCTGGTTTAGAGGTGTTTGCGCCACAAACAGCTTTTCAGCTTCAAACAGTTTTTGAATGGGTGTTTTTTCTTGCGAAAAAACACTCAAATACGCTGACCCTGTGGTTGTGTCCAATTTTGTGATTTTAGGGACAAAATTAATGACTGATACGTTTTGATTTGTGAGAATACTTTCTATGCCTTGCGAATGAAATCCGCCAGTGACCAAGACAGCCACATTCGTTCTATGTTTTTCCATGGATTTTATGAGATTGTCTGCCATGGATTTGTTGCGTTTTTCAGCGTATTCGTAGAATGCTTCATAAGTTTTTAAATTTACTTTTTTATCATTCATCATTCTTAATCCATCATTGCTTTTATATTCCCTCCATTCTTTTGGCGTGAGCGTGAAGTCCAAAAGTTTTCCCTCCAAACACATGTGACGCGATTCTTGAACCAATGCTTTTTCTTCAGGCGTTCTGGCCAAGGCATGATAAGTTTGTTTTTCTAATTCGTGTATTTCATGATGCAGTTTTTCCGGGTCTATCTGATCAGACAAAAGAATATAGGCTATATAATCCTTCATGGCAGGATATTTTTTGAGTCTAATGCCTTTTCTCTTGCAGAGTTTTTGTAAAAACTGATAAAAGGTTGTGTATTTGGTCTGGCCAAGACGGTATGCCATGCTCTGATTCACCAGCTCAGATAAATCTTTTTGCATTGCTTTTTGTGTCAGTTTCTGGATGATTTGTGAGCGCTCTTTTTTTACTTGTTTATAATCCAGTGATTTTTCCAAAGCCAAAGCCATGAGGAACTGATGAATAGGAGACAAAGGGGAGTGTTCAAATCTAAAGTCCTGCCCCAAAGTCTTTATATGCTTTCCCAATGACACCCGGCCTTCATGATAAGATTGAGCATGTTGATCAAAGTCAAAAAGGTCTGAATTGTAGATTCCTTTCTTTTTTGTATCCAATTGCTGTTTAAGTGTTTCCCAGTGTTTTTTGTCCTGTGCTTTGGTTTTGAGGGAATTCAGATAGGCTTGGACATTTTGATTGTATTGGTAATGGTCATCTATCCCTATATAAGGCACCAGATCAGACTGAGTGGTGAAAGCTGCGTAAACTGGCCCTGAGATCAGATTGTTCTTGAGCAAATCATCAGCCACAATTTTCATGGTGTCTTTGTGCGGAAACGCATGAAAGCGCTTGAGTTTTAATGGGGCAAAAGCAGCCTCAAGCGCAATCATGATATTCGGGACGCGGGACGCAGGACTCGTGTCATGTTTTTTGTGGTCCAACCCTCCAGGGGTGGCTATATGAT
>JANQER010000050.1 GCA_028278255.1 Elusimicrobiota bacterium
GTGATCCACTGGGGGGGTTCAAAGAAATTATTTTTGCCGTCAAAGGCCAGTGGGCTTACAGGACTTACAAATATGAAAGCGGTGTTCACCGTGTGCAAAGGGTGCCTCTGACTGAAGCCAGCGGGCGTGTGCATACTTCCACAGCCACAGTGGCTGTGATGTCAGAAGTGGATGAGGTGGAGATAGAGATCAATCCCAAGGATTTGCGTGTTGATGTTTTTCGGGCCAGCGGCGCAGGCGGACAGCATGTGAACAAAACAGAATCTGCTGTTCGGATCACGCATATTCCCACCAATGTGGTGGTTTCCTGTCAGGATGAAAGAAGCCAGATTAAGAACCGTGCCAAAGCCATGAGCATGCTTCGTGCAAAGCTTTATCAAGCCAGGCAGGAGAAGTTAGATGCAGAACGCCGTGATTTTAGACGGACCCAGGTCGGCACAGGCGAACGGAATGAGAAAATACGCACATATAATTTTCCGCAGGACCGTATCACTGACCACCGGATTAATCAGAATTTTCATAATCTCCCCAATATTTTGGAAGGGCATATGGATGATATTGTAAAGGCCTTGTTGGCATTTGAAAAAGTACAAAAAATGGCCAGTGAAATAATATGACACAACGCATGGGTAATGTCAAATAGGGGGTGAGTATGATGGATGCTGTGGCGCGGCCTGATGTGATGACCATTCATCAGTCTTTGAGAAAAGCCTCTTTAACACTTCAAGAAAATGGCATTGAAAATGCCCGTTTTGAGGCGAGAGAGTTATTGGCACATGTATGGGGATGCCGGACAGCAGATCTTGTGTTTAAATTGCAGCAGCCCATGGAAGAAACGCATCAAGCGCGTTTGGATGATCTGGTGCATTGGCGGTGCCACCGGCTGCCTTTGGCTCAGGTTTTAGGCGAATGGGATTTTCGAGACATGCGTTTAAAAATCACAAAAGATGTGCTGATTCCCCGTCCTGAAACAGAGGAGCTTTTTGAAACTGTTGTGAGGCGTTTGGCTGTGCGGGGCGTTCATTCTTCTCTTGCTGATAAGCGATCAATGAACATGGCCGATGTGGGAACCGGTTCTGGTTGTTTGGCAATAGCTTTGGCCAAGTATTTAAGAGAGGCTGTGGTGTGGGCCATTGATATGTCCGCCAAAGCCTTGTCTGTGGCGCGTGACAATATCCGGTCCCACGGATTGTTGAATCGCATTCACCTCATGGAAGGCGACTTATTACAGCCGATTCTTGGGAGCAACACTGTTTTGTTAGACGCTGTGGTGGCCAATTTGCCTTATATCAAAGAATATGAAATAAAGAATTTATCATTAGAGGTTCAGCATGAACCTTTTATGGCATTAAACGGCGGCATAGACGGATTGTGTCATATCCGCAGACTGATCCCCCAGGCTTATCAAGGATTGAGACCGTCTGGATTTATTTTTTTAGAAGTCGGATATGATCAGGCTGAAACAGTGGCCAAAGAAATGTGTGAGAATGGTTTTTATGGTGTCAAAATCGAAAAAGATTTTTCCGGGATTCAGAGATTTGTGATAGGAACAAAAAAATGATTCATTTGGAGTCTTTTAAAATAAAGGGAGGGCGGAAGCTTTGTGGCGCCATTCGTGTTTCTGGTTCCAAAAACGCTGCATTGCCTTGTCTTTTTGCATCGCTTTTGAGTGATGAGGATTTTTTTATTGAGAATGTGCCTGATTTAAAGGACATTCGCACAGCCTTGGCTCTTTTAACTCAGTTGGGCAAAGAAGTTAAATTCAAAAATTCTGTTGTTCATATCAGAAGAGGGGGAGCGGCAAAAGCGCGTGCTTCTTATGATCTTGTGAGACGTATGCGTGCCAGTGTGGTGGTGATGGGCCCTTTGTTGGCGCGTTTGGGCAAAGCCCATGTGTCACTTCCGGGAGGGTGCAGTATTGGCGCGCGGCCTGTTGATTTTCACATCAAAGCCTTCGAGCAAATGGGGGCTGTCGTGCGGGTTGAAAAAGGCTATGTCAGTGTGAAAGCTGATGTTCTCAAAGGGAACCGTATTCGCCTGCCTTTCCCCAGTGTGGGGGCCACGGAAAATATTCTCATGGCAGCAGTTCTGGCCAAAGGCCGGACAACTCTCTTGAATGCGGCCAAAGAACCGGAGATTCAGGATTTGGTCAAATGTTTGAAATCTATGGGCGCACATATTCAGGGAGAAGGAACATCCATTATCCGCGTGCAAGGGGTCTCCTCTCTTCATGGAACCCGTCATTGCGTTATTCCGGACAGGATTGAAGCCGGTACTTTTTTAGTGGCAGCTGCCATGACGCAAGGACGTGTTTTATTGCAAGATGTTATTCCGGATCATTTGTCCGCGGTACTGACATTATTGCGAAAAGCCGGATTGTCTTTGCAAGTCAAAAAGAACAGTGTTTTGGCTGCTTGGAAGAAACAGCTTCATCCGGTTTCTGTGAAAACCAGTGTTTATCCGGGATTTCCCACGGATATGCAGGCACAATGGATGGCGCTTATGTCTCTTGTCAAGGGACGTAGCCGCATCACTGAGGATATTTTTGAAAATCGTTTTTTGCATGCACATGAACTTTCCCGCATGGGTGCGGATATTCGCATTCAAGCGAACACAGTTTTTGTCAAAGGTGTTGATTCTCTGTCTGGTTGTCCTGTCATGGTGTCAGATCTCAGGGCTGGGGCTGCGCTTGTTTTGGCCGGGTTGTCCGCACAGGGGCAAACACAGGTTTTGCGTGTTTATCATCTGGATCGTGGTTATGAAAAAATGGAGAAGAAGCTGCGGGTTTTGGGAGCGCGTATCTCACGTATTTAACAGCAACGCCATAACATCATTTATTTTTTATATAATTTAAAACATTGAATACAAAAGTCCATAATATTCTAAAAGCAATCAAACAACAGGGCAACCAGGCTGTGACAGGATTCTTACGTCAATTTGATGGGGTGTCTCTCACACCGCCACAATGGCGTGTTCCTTTGTGGCGTGCGCGGAAAGCATTGAAAGATTTATCAGGCAGTCAAAAGGCTGTTCTCATTGAATCAGCCCGGCGTATTGAGCGTTTTCATCAATGTGAATTCAAGCATTTTGACAGCCATTGGCAAGAGACTTTTCAAGGTGTGACTTTTGGGCAGACGGTCAGGCCGGTGGATTCTGTGTGTTTGTATGTGCCTGGGGGACGTTTCGCTTATCCTTCCACTGTGTTGATGACAGGAATTCCTGCGCGTGTGGCTGGCGTGCCGCGTGTGGTGATGACCACGCCGCCTCAGCATATGACAAAAGAAGTTTTGGCCGCAGCTGTTTTGGCAGGTGTGCAGGAAATTTACCAGATTGGCGGCGTCACAGGTGTTGGGGCCATGGCGTTTGGAACTGAAACCATAAAACCAGTGGACTTGATTGTCGGTCCGGGAGGCGCCTGGGTCACAGAAGCCAAGCGGCAGGTTTTCGGGACAACGGGAATTGATCTTTTGGCTGGCCCCAGTGAAGTGGTGATTTTGGCGGACAATTCTGTGAATCCAATATATGTGGCCACTGATATGATGGCACAAGCTGAACATGACCCATTGGCCAAATCATTTTTAATTTCAACGGATCAGCAGGTGCTGGGCAAGGTGAAGAAGATTATTGAGGCATGTTTTCTCCCTCAATGTTTTTTTAATAAAGTCAAAAATTGGAAAGTGGGTGTTGAGAAGTCTAATTTTTTGGCGCCTGAGCATTTGTCATTGATGGTCAGGAATCCCGGAAAACTGTTGAAAAACATTCGTCATGCAGGAGCTGTTTTTATGGGGCCTTGGTCTCCGGTGGCCAGTGGCGATTATTGGGCAGGGCCATCCCATGTACTGCCCACCGGTCAATCCGCTCGTTTTTCCTCAGGGTTGTCTGTTCAGACATTTATGAAAAGGTCGAGCCTCATTCATGTGTCTGAAAAAGAAATGAAAAAGAAGGGTTTGCTTGTGTCTGGTTTGGCTGAGGCCGAAGGAATGGCCTGGCATGCAGAATCATTAATTGTTCGTAGGGGCGGGCCTTGTGTCCGCCCGTTAAAAGGAACAATAAGGACAAAAGAATGAAAAAAAACAGAATCGGTAAAAAAAAGCGGGTCACAAAAGAAACTTCTATTCAGATGGAATTAAATCTGGATGGGCAGGGATGTTATCATGTCAAAACCACTATTCCTTTTTTGGACCATATGCTGGAACTTTTTACCAAGCATGGGTGTTTTGATTTGACAGTGACGGCCACAGGCGACAGGCATGTGGATGATCATCATTTGGTAGAGGATACGGGCATTGTTTTGGGAGAGGTGATTGAAGAGGCTCTGGGCCGGAAAAGAGGTATTGCCCGGTACGGGCAGGACTTGAAAATGGTCCGGAAAGCAAAAGCCTTAACACCCATGGATGAGTCCTTGTCCTATGTGGCGCTTGATTTGTCTGGCAGGCCTTTTTTAGATTATAAAGCAGGTTTTAAGCCTCAGAGCAAATCTCCTTTTTCTTTTGAGTTGTTTGAAGATTTTTTTCAGGGTTTGGCTTTTGGGGCCAAAATAAATCTCCACATTCAATTGTTAAAAGGCCGCAACAATCATCATATGGCTGAGTCGCTTTTTAAAGGATTTGCCCGGGCTTTAGCTCAAGCTGTGCGCATTGATCCAAAAAGAAAAGCAAATATACCCTCCACAAAAGGAAAATTGTGAAGATGTCAAAAATCAAAAATCAAAATTCAAAAATCCACACAGCCGGGATTTTGGATTATGGCATGGGGAATCTTAGGTCAGTGGGGAAGGCTTTGGAAGCAGCAGGGGCCAGAGTGATTGTTTCGGATTCTCAAAAAAAATTGGCTCAATCTGATGTGTTGGTTTTGCCGGGGCAGGGAAATTTTGGCAGGGCAGTGTCCACACTGGAAAAAATAGGATTAATGGATTTTGTCAAGGAGTGGGTTGTCCAGGGCCGGCCTTATTTGGGTATTTGTTTGGGGCTGCAGTTGCTGTTTGAGCGCAGTGAGGAATCTCCAGGAATCAAAGGTCTTTCTGTGATGAAAGGCACAGTGAGGAAATTTCGTTCTTTTAAGTCCAAATATAAGATTCCACACATGGGATGGAACCAGGCTGTCCCATTGAAAAATGCGCCAGTCCAGAGGATTGTTCGGCTAAAAGAAGACTTTTTTTATTTTGTGCACTCTTACTATGCTGATCCCATGGACAAATCCATCGGATGGACAAAGACCATTCATAATGTTCCGTTTTTTTCATCTGTGGCCAGGGGCAATATGATTGCCACGCAGTTCCATCCTGAAAAAAGCGGCAGACAAGGGCAGCTTTTTTTACAGACACTTTTAACAAAATATTATTTCTAGAGGTCGTGATATGTTGGTTATTCCAGCTGTGGATATTAAAGACGGAGAATGTGTCCGGTTGTTGCGCGGGGATTTGAAGCATAAAACAGTCTATTCCTCTGAGCCGTTAAAAATGGCCAAAGAATGGGAAGTTCAGGGCGCCAAACGTCTTCATTTGGTGGACTTGGACGGGGCCATGAGAACAGGGTCCAATTTGGATCTCATACTTCGTATCAAAAATTCAGTTTTTTGCGAAGTGCAGATGGGCGGTGGTTTAAGAAGTCTGGATGATGTGAAACGGGTTTTGGAAAAAGGCATAGACCGTGTGGTGATTGGAACAGCTATTTTAAAAAAACCGGAATGGGTGCAAAAAGCTGTGGATTTGTTTAAAGACCGTATCATTGCAGGGGTGGACAGCCGTCACCGTGAGGTCAAACTGGAAGGCTGGAAAGAAGGAAGCGGCCTGTTGCTGCCTGAAGTGATCAGAAAAATTGAGGCCATGGGATTTCAGGAGATTATTTTTACGGATATTTCCAGAGATGGGATGATGTTGGGACCCAATATTCCAGCGACGCGGGATGTGTTGAAAATGACCAAAATGTCCGTGTACGCGTCCGGCGGCATTTCAGGGTTAGATGATATCAAATCATTAAAATCACTGGTGCCGGATGGGCTAAAAGGCTGTATTGTGGGAAAAGCGCTTTATGACGGAAAAATGTCTTTTCGAGGCGCTGTGGCCGCTGCCCGGTAAAAGACAACCCCAGAGCGCACAAAGGACACAGAGAAAGTTAAATTATTTGGAAGAGAAAAAGGGTTTGTTTATGCTGACACGGCGGATTATTCCCTGTTTGGATGTGGATGCGGGACGGGTGGTGAAAGGGACAAGATTTGTAAATCTTCGGGATGCAGGCGATCCTGTGGAGGTGGCCAAAAGATATGACCGGGAAGGGGCGGATGAGGTGGTGTTTTTGGACATCACGGCTTCTTCGGACAAAAGAGCTATTTTACTGGATGTGGTGCGTCGGACAGCCGAGCAGGTGTTTATTCCTTTGACAGTCGGCGGGGGTGTAAGGACAGTGGAAGATGTGCGCACACTCTTAAATGCAGGCGCTGATAAAGTCTCAATCAACACAGCAGCAGTGAAAAACCCGGATCTCATCAAACAGGCATCACAGCAATTCGGATCCCAGTGCATTGTGGCAGCTGTTGATGCGAAGAGGCGAGAACAGAAAAAAGATTGGGAAGTATATATTCATGGCGGACGTACCCCCACTGGGCTGGAGGCTGTGGCTTGGTGTCAAAAATTGGTTCGGTTGGGAGCCGGTGAGATTTTATTGACCAGTATGGATTGCGATGGAACCAAGCAAGGGTATGATCTGGAGATGTTGCGGGCTGTGACAAAGTCCGTGGAAGTGCCTGTGATTGCTTCAGGCGGCGCTGGGAAAAAGGAGCATTTTTGTCAAGCCTTCAAAGCCGGCGCAGAGGCTGCTCTGGCTGCCTCTTTGTTCCACTTCAAAGAGCTGTCAATAAGCAGGCTTAAGAAATACCTGGCTTCAAAAAAAATACCGATCAGAATATAGAGACTTTTTGATTTCATGTTTTTGACTCTAAATCGCAAATCAAAAATCAAAAATTTATAAAGGGGGAATTATGGACATAACATCATGGATCGACTCTGTGAAATTTGATGGCAAAGGCCTTGTGCCGGCTGTTGTGCAGGATGCAGATGATGGGGCTCTGCTGATGGTGGCTTATATGAATAAGGAAGCATTGACTGAGACTCTGCAGACCAAGCGAGGGGTTTTCTTTAGCCGTTCGCGCAATAAACTTTGGCGGAAAGGAGAAGAATCCGGGAATGTTCAGGAATTGAAATCCATGGCCCTCGATTGCGACAAGGATTGTGTGCTCATTAAAGTCAAACAAATTGGCGGCGCTGCTTGCCACACAGGACGACGTTCTTGCTTTTTTCATCACGTGCAGGAAGACGGCGCTTTGGAGATCAAAGGCGAACAGCTTTTTGATCCACAGAAGATATACAAAAAATAAACAACCGTGTTTGCCTCTGGTTTCTGGTAACTGTTCAGGTCTCTGTAATTGCCCAATTTATTGGGCGCTTTTTAAAATTGTTTATTGCCTATTAAGAAATTCGCCTGATAAATCAGGCAATGACAAAAAAACCAGAGGAGATATGAACAGCTACGGGTTCTGGATGGTTTGGTTTTTAAATCAAAAATCTAAAATCAAAAATCAATTATGTCTCGTTGGTTGTTTCTTATTGGGTTGGGGGTGTTAGGCGCCTGGGTGGTTCGAACCCAGTTGTTTGAAGGGATTGTTATTGCCTCAGGGTCCATGGAACCCACTCTTTCTGTGGGGCATCATGCCATTGTGAATCGGATGGCCTATAAATTCAAACAACCCAAACGCGGAGATATTATTGTTTTCCCTTCACCTGTGCAGAACAAGGATTTGGTCAAGCGGGTGATTGCCATTTCCGGGGATGATGTTCACATAAGAAAAAAGAAAGTCATGTTAAATGGAGCGGAATTGTATGAGCCTTATGTCAAGCATGAACGCAAAGATGAAATATTGGTGGGAGATAATTTAGAAGTCGGTATTGTGCCGCGTCAGAAAGTTTTTGTGTTGGGGGACAATCGCGATTTTTCCGGGGACAGCCGTGACTGGATCGATCCCAAAACCCAGAAACATGTTTTCTTTATAGATGTCAAGAAAATCAAAGGCAGAGTCATGGGGAATTGAAAATGATTTATCCGGATTTTAATACCTTTAAACAATTGTCCAAACATTACAGTGTGGTGCCTGTGTCCATAGAGTGTTTGGCAGATGAATTAACGCCATTGGCTTTGTTTCATGCTCTGTATGAGAAAAGCCAGTCTTGTTTTTTGTTGGAGAGTGTTGAAGGCGGAGAGCACCTGGGACGGTATTCTTTTGCGGGGTTCAATCCGCATCAGATCATTAAAACCAAGAATCAAAAAATCATGGTCCACAAGGATGGGGGTGTGCGGACTTATGACGCCGCAGATCCTTTTGGCGCTGTTCGTGATGAATTGAAAAAAATTCAAGCACCAGAAATGAAAGGGTTACCGCGTTTTTACGGGGGGGCCGTGGGGTATGTGGCGTATGATATGGTGCGTCATTTTGAGAATCTCCCTGTTCAGGCACAGGACACGCTGAGTCTGCCGGACAGTTTTTTTATGTTGTCCAAGGACATGTTTATTTTTGATCATTTAAAACACACGGTTCAGCTGGTGTTGAATGTGTTGATTGATAAGCGTGCCCCTATTGAAAAAATTTATCAGAAAGCTTGCCAGGAACTGCAGTCCCAAATTAAGCGCATACACCCTTGTTCTCTCCCTTTAAGGCCTTTTGCGCCTGGAAAAAAGAAGCCTTTGCCGGTCAATAAGCCGGATAAGGATTCTTTTATTCGGGGCGTTCAAAAAGCCAAAAATTATATTGCTGCCGGGGACATTATTCAGGTGGTGCCCTCCAGACGTGTGTCCTGCCAAATGCATGAGCACCCTTTGGAAGTGTATCGCGCATTAAGACGAATCAATCCGTCTCCTTATATGTATTTTTTGCGGGACAAGCAAACACACGTGATTGGATCCAGCCCGGAGATGCTTGTGCGTTTGGAATCGGGTCGGGCAGAAACACGGCCCATTGCCGGCACGCGGCCGCGTTATGCGGATCCTGTGCAGGAGGCCAGGGTGGAGAAAGAGTTTCTAAAGGACAAAAAAGAACGCGCTGAACATGTGATGCTGGTGGATCTAAGCCGGAATGATTTGGGCCGGGTCTGCCGGCCAGGGACTGTGCAGGTATCTGATTTTATGAAAGTGGAGCGATACAGCCATGTGATGCATTTGGTGTCTTCGGTAACGGGCCGTTTGCAGCCGGGCAAGGATGCTTTTGATCTTTTCCGGGCCAGTTTCCCGGCCGGCACATTGTCTGGTGCGCCCAAAATACGGGCCATGGAGATTATTGAGGAGCTGGAAAAGTCGCGTCGTGGGATTTACGGCGGCGCTGTGGGATATTTTTCCTATACGGGGAATATGGATATGGCCATTGCCATCCGCACCATTCTTTTGCAGGGGCGCACAGCACATGTGCAGGCCGGTGCCGGTATTGTGGCGGATTCTGTGCCGGAAAAGGAATTTCAGGAAACCCAAAATAAATCTGCAGCCATGATTGCGGCTTTGCGTTCCGCTGGTGTTAAAATCTAGAATGGAACCACGGATAAACACGGATGAACACTGAAAAACAAAGAAATAATTTGGATGAAAAATCACAAAAACATTTTAAAGTTTTTATCCCCGTGTTTATCCGTGTTCATCCGTGGTTAATTTGTATGAGGAGTTTTTATGATTTTGATGATTGATAATTATGATTCTTTTACATACAACCTGGTGCAGTATCTGGGCGAGCTGAAGCAAAAGGTCCTTGTCAAGAGGAATGATGAGATCACGCTCAAAGACATAACGTCATTGAAGCCTTCTCATATCATTATTTCTCCTGGCCCGTGTACCCCAAAACAAGCAGGTCTATCCGTTGATATCGTGAAACAGTTTGCAGGAAAAATTCCGATTTTGGGGGTTTGTTTAGGGTGCCAATCCATTGGATATGCTTTGGGCGGAAAGGTTGTCCGGGCAAAAAAGCTCATGCATGGAAAAACATCTCTTATTCATCATAATGAGCAAACGATTTTCAAAGGGATCAAAAACCCTTTCACAGCCACGCGTTACCATTCTCTGGTTTTGGAAAAAAAATCATTGCCTAAACATTTTATAATCACGGCTCTGGCCAAAGATGACAAGGAAATCATGGGTATCCGGCACAAGACATTGCGTTTTCTAGAAGGCGTGCAATTTCATCCTGAATCCATTCTCACAGAACAAGGACATGCGTTGCTAAAAAATTTTATAAATTCTAAACTCTAAATCATAAATTCTAAAAAATATAAAGAGAAAATGTCTCAAGTATTTAAATAAAAAATTCTTAAAATTCAGACGATAAAAAAAGCTGTTTTCAGATTTTAATATAGAATTGGTGCTTGTGTCTTGGTCATTGGTTATTATTTGGTTATTGTTTCTTGGAATTTGGTTATTTCCGGTTTATCCGGGTTAGGATTTAGAGCTTAGAATTTAGGATTTATTTTTGACAGTAAGTCCGGTTTTTTGGGAGGTCTTATGATTCAATCAGCTATGTCCAAATTGCTTGAGAAAAAAAATCTCACATTAAATGAGGCGCGGGAGTCTATAGGTGAAATTTTAAGGGGAGAAGTTCCCGCATCTCTTATTTCCGGTTTTTTGGTGGCCTTGCGTATGAAAGGAGAAACACCAGAGGAAATAGCAGGGTGTGCCAAGGGGATGCAGGAGGCTACCACAAAAATCGATTTAAATGTGCCGGTTGTTGTTGATACATGTGGAACCGGTGGGGATCAAAAAGGGAGTTTCAATATTTCAACAGCAGCGGCATTTGTTGTGGCTGGCGCTGGTTTCACCGTGGCCAAGCATGGCAATCGTTCAGTGTCTTCGCAATGCGGCAGCGCGGATGTTTTGGAAATCTTAGGGGTCAAAACAACAGCTCTCCCGCCGGTGGTGGAGACTTGTTTAAAGGACGCAGGGATTGGCTTTCTTTTTGCCCCTGTGTTTCATCCGGCCATGAAACATGCCATGCCTGTGCGCCGTGAATTGGGTGTTCGTACAGTATTTAATATTCTGGGCCCTTTGTGTAATCCTGCCGGGGCCAATGCCCAAGTCATCGGTGTGTTTTCTGAAAAAATAATGGATGGTTTGGCCAAGGTCTTGGTGAAGCTGGGCGCCAAACATGCCTTGTTGGTTCATAGCCATGGGTACGATGAAATCACTCTTTCAAGGCCTTCTGTGGTTGTTGAGATTATGAAAGGGAAGATTAAGAAAAGAAAACTGGGGTATCGGGATTTTGGTTTTAAAAAAGCCGTTCCTCAGTCTGCTTTGAGAGGCGGCAGCAAGGAGGAAAATGCCAAGATTGTTCTCCAAGTGCTGGAGGGTCATAAAGGACCTCAGCGTGATATTGTGCTGGCCAATGCATCTGCCGCTATTTTGGTGGCAGCACGGGCAGGTGGCTGCAAAGACATTCAGAATCTAAAACAGGCAAGGTTTTTGGCTGAAACATCGATAGATTCAGGCGCTGCCAATGAAAAACTCAAGAGATTGGCATCACTGAGTCATATGAATTCAGATGTTTAAGAGCTTGGTTCCTCGTGTAGTGTCGCTAACGCTTCTTTGCTTTTGGCGTGACGGCTCCGATTCTTGTCATTGCCTGATTTATCGGGCGTATTTATAAAAACGCCCAATAAATTGGGCAATTACGAAAAAACACAAAAACACGAGATTTAATGTCAAAGTATTTCTGTCTTTATAAGTAAATCTATTTATGCGACGCTACGCCAGCGGACGTGAAATGAAACAACATAATAAATGAAAACATGAAAAATATAGGACTCAAAGACATTGTTCTTCAAAAACAAAAGGATCTTTTGCAGCAAAAGAAACGTCTGCCTTTCAGGGAGTTGAAAAAGCGGTTGACAAAGGCTGCGCCTGTCAGGGATTTTGCCAAAGCGCTTATCCAGCCGGGCAAGGTGTCTTTGATCGCAGAATTGAAAAAAGCAAGCCCTTCAGCCGGGGTGATTCGGCAGGATTATGATGTCCGGCGAGGCGCTTTGTCTTATGCCAGCGCAGGGGCAAATGCTGTTTCTGTCTTAACTGAAGCGAATTTTTTTCAGGGAGATCTGATGCATATCCATGACATCAAAGAAACAGTGCATCTGCCTGTTCTGCGGAAGGATTTTATTTTCGATCCCTATCAGATTTATGAATCGCGTGTGTACGGGGCTGATGCTGTTTTGTTGATTGTGGCTCTTTTGGCGGGAAAAAAATTAATGTCTTTGATGAATCTGGCTCATCAGCTTGGGATGACGCCTTTGGTGGAAGTGCATGATGCTTTTGAATTGGAAACAGCTGTGCGTGCGGGCGCATGTGTGATTGGCGTGAACAGCCGGAATCTAAAGACTTTGTCTGTTGATACGCGTTTATTTGAGCAGCTGATTCCTCAGATTCCCGGGAAATGTGTCACGGTGGCGGAAAGCGGCATCAAAACCAGGTATGATGTTCAGAGGTTGAAAAAGCTCAATGTGAATGCCATGCTTGTCGGCGAGTCATTGCTGAAACAGCCTGATTTGGAAAAAGCAGTGCGTGTATTATCAGAATAAAATTTGTTTGTCTCTTGGAATGAGAATGTTGTTTGATTGTTGTTTCTTGGTTATTGGTTATTATTTGGTTATTGTTTCTTGAAAAGGGGGTATGGCAATGGCAATCAAAGTCAAAATTTGCGGGATAACCAATGAACAAGATGCTCTCTGGGCTGTGAATTTGGGCGCGCATTATATAGGAGTCAATCTTTCTGAAAGCAGTCCGCGGAAGGTGTCTGTTCAAATGGCAAAGCGCATTGTGGCCAAAGTGCCGCCTTTTATTCCCTGTGTGGGCGTGTTTGTGGAACAGAATGCAGAGCAGATATTGAAAATTGTCGAAAAGACAGGATTGATGGGCGTTCAATTGCATGGAGAACAAACACCGGAAGATTGTGCTGCTCTCCGCGGGCGCTTGGAGGAAAGTGTCCCGGTGATTAAGGTTTTTCGCGTGGAACAAGAAGCGGATTTGGAGCCCATGTCAATGTATAAGAATATTTGCCAATATTTTTTGATTGATGCACGGGTGGAGAATGTGCCTGGCGGGACAGGACAGTCTTTTCCTTGGGAGCTGGCTTGCGGCGCCAAGGGGTTTGGCGTGCCATATTTTGTGGCTGGCGGTTTGACGCCTGATAATGTGCAAGAAGCCATAGAAAAAACACAGCCCTTTGGCGTGGATGTGGCTTCAGGCGTGGAAAAATCTCCTAAGAGAAAAGATTATGATAAGATGAAAAAGTTTATTGAAGAAGCGAAAGGTATATAGAGATAATGGGCAAAGAGCATAGGGCATAGAGCAAAGAGAAAAAATATAGGGGCGGGGATTGCCTCCGACCCGATTGGGAAAGTTGATGAAACTAAAAGATCTACCAAATAAAAGGGGATACTTTGGAGCTTATGGGGGACGGTTTGTCCCGGAGACATTGGTCGAGCCTTTAAATGAATTGGAAAAAGCTTTTGCAAAGGCCAGAACAGATTTGTCTTTTCAAAAAGAGTTCAGAGAATTGCTGCGCAGGTTTGCAGGACGGCCGACATCCTTGTTGTTTGCAAAGAATTTGACCAAGCGTTTGAAAGGTCCCAGAATATTTTTAAAGAGGGAGGACCTTTGTCATACCGGCGCTCATAAAGTCAACAATACCATTGGACAATGCCTTTTGGCAAAGACTCTTGGAAAAACCCGCATTATCGCTGAAACAGGCGCTGGTCAACATGGGGTGGCCACAGCCACCACATGCGCGCTCATGGGATTGCGCTGTGAGGTGTATATGGGCGCTGAAGATATGGAACGGCAGGCTTTAAATGTTTTCAGAATGCGCAGTATGGGAGCACGTGTGATCCCGGTGAATACAGGGTCGTGTACTCTCAAGGACGCTATTAATGAGGCATTGAGAGATTGGGTGGCCAATGTGAAAAACACTTTTTACGTTCTGGGTTCTGTGGTGGGCCCGCATCCTTATCCATGGGTTGTGCGCGAGTTTCAGAGTGTGATCGGGCAGGAGGTGATTCTGCAGATGCGAGAATTCCAAGCCACAAATCCAGACGCACTTGTGGCGTGTGTCGGTGGTGGGTCAAATTCTATTGGCCTTTTTGCACCTTTTTATGATAAGAAAAAAGTAAAATTTATCGGTGTGGAAGCCGGTGGCTCCGGCATAAAAACACAAAAACATGCTGCCACCTTGTGTGCTGGCTCCCCTGGCGTTTTACATGGTTCTTACACATATCTTTTGCAGGACACACATGGTCAGATTTTAGGCACGCATTCTGTGTCCGCAGGGCTGGATTATCCGGCTGTGGGGCCAGAGCATGCTTTTTACAAAGATTCCGGCCGTGCTGAATATGTGTCTGTGACAGACAAGCAGGCTTTAGAAGGCTTTTGTCTTTTGAATGAAACAGAGGGATTGAGTCCGGCGCTGGAGTCAGCGCATGCCATTGGGTATTTGCCTTATTTGGCTCGAAAAATGAAACCTTCTCAAAGCGTGGTGGTCTGCCTGTCAGGCCGCGGGGACAAGGACATGGTTCAATTGCAGGAACTATTATAAATTGGGTGATGCAGGAGGCTCTTGTGCCGGTGAACGCGGCTGTGAAAATCAAAAATCGGGAATCAAAAATCAAAAATACATTATGTCAAGACTGGCAGAGACATTTAACCAA
>JANQER010000116.1 GCA_028278255.1 Elusimicrobiota bacterium
TTGATCAATCAGAATCTCACCCTGAGACGCATGATCCAGCCCGGCAATCATCCTGAGCACCGTTGATTTCCCGCATCCCGAAGGCCCCACCACAACAAAAAGCTCCTTGTCGTGCACCTCAAGATTCATATTATTAATAACAGTATGAGCGCCTATCTTTTTTGAAATGCTTTTCAATTTGACACGTGACATATGGTTCCTCTTAATAGCATTCGGGACTTGCATCTCGGGACTCGTATCTCGTTAGGTACATAATATCCGGTCCGAGCCCCTGCAATCGCTCCCATTCCTTCAACGAGATACGTTTCCCGTTTCCCGAGTCCCGTTTCCCGCTTCCCGGACAGACACTTGATTTCTGCCCTTTTTCTTTGATCGATAAAGGGCCTTGTCCGCCCACATAATCAAATCATTCTTGGCAGGTCTTTCAGGCAAATAACCGCTCACGCCAATGCTCAATGTGTAACGCACCTCAGATTCTCCTTCATGCACGACTGAATAAGAAATAATACGCCTTAAATTCTCCAGCCACCGCATCACTTCTTCCAAAGGCTCCATTTCCATAATCATTGAAAACTCATCGCCGCCAAACCGGCCCAATGTCATACTGGGCGCTGCCAACTGCCGAATGGTCTGGGTCAAATGAACCAACACCTTGTCCCCGCACAAATGACCTCTCTGATCGTTCAATGTCTTAAAATGATCCACATCAATCAACACAAAAAAAAGCGGGGTATTATACCGATGCGCCTTGCGCATGGCCTCATCAAGCCGCTCCATAAAAGTCCGCCTTAAAAATGCCCCGGTCAGCGCGTCATGCCGGCTTCTTTCCTTCATTAAATCATAAAGATAGGCCCGCCTCAACCCGAGAGAAACCAGCTTCCTTTCTTCATTGAACTCTTCATGTTTGTCATCCTGCCGGGCAGGATCAATGGCCAGGCTGCCCATGGCCAAAGCGTCTTTGTCCCACATAAACGGCACAAGCAAATAAGAAGATTCCGTTTGCGTTCCCGGGAAAGAACCTCTGTGCTTTTCAGGAGAATAACGGCGCATTTTTCGTGAATAAGCCAGATGCGGATTGGCATTCAAATAATCAATCCATTCCTGCTCATTGGGTATTCTGTTGCTGTACACAGTGGACCAATTGCCATTGGGATGCCTGCGGATCAGCAAACACGCCCGCACAAAAGGAAGCTCATTCCACATATTGCCCAATGTCTGAAGAATATCACTGCTTTCAAGCTTGGTGGCCATCACCTGGACAAGCGTCACCCTGTTTTGCAAACGATCCAGCCGGGCAGAAAGAGAGGCCTGCGCCAAGCGCAGCGGATCAAATGCCTTTTGTATTTCCTTTCTTTTTTCCTTCAGAGAACCCACAAGCTTCACAAACCTGTTTTTCCCTTCCGCGGTTTCCCGATCAATCAAATAAGGCACTGCAAAAACAACCCCTAGAAAAAAAACACTCATCACAAAAGTGATCATATCGGGCTGCGGAAAAAAACCCGCTGCAATAGAAACAGTAAAAAAACACCCCAGGAAGAAAACAAACAAATTTCTTTTCTTCTGAAAATAAAAATACAAGACTGGCACGGCGGCCCAGCACACAATGGATTGAATGATATCAGTCATAAGTGCACACTCTGTTCCGGCCTGTGTTTTTGGCTCGATACAAAGCCTCATCAGTCCGCCGAATCAAATCCAATCGATTGATCAAATCAGGCGTCAGAGAAGAAACACCTAAAGACAAGGTGACCCGTATTTTTTTTGTTCCCCAGCGAAAAACAGAAGACGCGATATTTTTTCGTAAACGCTTGGCAAAATTCTGAGCTTCGGCGGTGTTTGTGTTCGGCATCAGAATAATGAACTCTTCCCCGCCATAACGCGCCACAAAATCCGTTTCCCGCGCCTGCGCCGCGATATTTCTGGACAACCATTTCAGGACCTCGTCTCCCATATTGTGGCCGTGTACATCATTGATCTTCTTAAAAAAATCAATATCCGCCAGAACCAAAGAAAGCGGCG
>JANQER010000205.1 GCA_028278255.1 Elusimicrobiota bacterium
AAGGGACCACGGCAAAAGTATCGGCTGCTGTGGCTCTCAGAAAAGAAAATGACCAGCCTGTGAAGGCTGCTTTTTATCCTCATGTCAATGGATCTGAGCTTGAGGTGTTCGGACAAGGCGGGGTGAATTTCTTGACCGGCGGCGAGTTGGTGAACATACAAAGCGGTCTTCATGTGAAGTTCAAGGCCGGCGCTGCCATGGTGTTTGAAAAAGATGGGGATGGCACATTATTCAATCAATTCAAAGATTCTGTTGAAACTGTGGGCAAATCCGGGAAACACAGAGTTTTGGACACCATGAGTTTTGAAGAAGGCAAAAAAGTGGTGTCTGATTTTGTGAATATCAGCCAGAATGTAAGGGATTTTGGTGATGTGCAGGGTCAGGAATATGTGGCATTAAGGGACGGGCAAGCCAATATGGCTTATATGACAGACAAGGACATGAGCATTGAATTGTCCAAGTCTGTGAATGAAGAGGAAGGGACTGATAATATTGTTTTACTTGCCAGAGAGAGCAAATCCGGCAAAATCGTAGCCGGGGCTTTTGTGATGCATGCTGGTGAGGAAGAGTATGATGGCGAGGTGGAAGTGGAACAAATAGCCCCAAAATCTGTCGCTGATGCGGAAGTGCTCCATGATATGGAAGCAGCGGATCTTGGTTATGACTTGATGGAACTGCCTAAACAGGTGTCTGAAAAATTTGAAATGAATCCAAGCAGTGTGTTTATTCGTTTTGGTGATCAAATATTGGATGCCAGTGGTGTGAGAAGAGGTGGTTTTGATCGGACAGAAAATCAAACTGTGAAAACACCATTGGGCCGCGGCACATTGGACGTGACCTTTATGCGGGTTGATTTTGGCGGAGATCAGGCAGCTGAAAATTTTGCCATGAATTTTATGGGGATTTCCAGTCATTTGATTGTGCTTGACAATTCAGGAGAAGAGACGCAGCAAACATTGCATGCCTCCTTTGATCCGGGACAAGGCCATGCTTTGACGGCATATAGTGTCACTGAAGTGTTTGGCAAGCAGAATTATGAGCGTGTGTATACTTTTGATGGAGAGGGTGGCGGCCTCAGTGATGTGACCTATGCACGTCAGATGGATGGGTCCAGAAAGGTTTTGTCAGCAACTTTGAGAGTTTTTAGTGCACGGGATGGGACCACTCGATGGGCAACAGGCAACAAAGACCATGGCATCAAGATCTGGAGTCATGAATATGCCATTGTGGAAGGGCAGAAGGTTACAGGAAAATATTCAAAAGCCGGTGGCACAATAACTGTAGACGGCAAAACGATTGTGACGCCTGTTGTAGTAGCAGATGGTGGTTATATTAATATTGTGAACGGCCAATTTGAATTTGCTGAAAATGTGGAATTATCTTTATATGGTGATTCACGCAATTTCTGGGAAAAAATGGTGGGCCCTGACCCTGATTGGACAGGTGTGGCTATTGGCGTAGGTGTTGGTGTGGCTGTGGTGGCCGGGATTGTTGTGGCCACAGTGGTGACTGGGGGAGTAGGCGGTGTGGCCGCAGCATCAGGAGTGGCAGCAGCACTGACCGGGGCCTCGGGATGGGCAGGTGTTGTTGCTGGCGCTGTGGTGACTGGACTGGGGTTTGGGTATGGGGCTGGATCGGTTTATTATGATATAAGGGATGCCAATTGGACATCCGCTTTGGTGGGAATTGCCTTGACATTGGTGTTTTTTGGGAATGGATTAAAGGTGGTGGGAACAGCTTTGAAAGGCACTGTCGGGAGAATGTCTTCAGTGCGTGGTTTTATCAGATTGGGAAGAGAGACCAGGGGCGCTATAACAGGTGTTTGGCGTTCCGGCTTTATGGGAAAAACAGCCGTGAGCGCCACAGCAGGAACTTTGGCTTATTTTGCTGTTGTTCCGGATGCGCAGGCAGGCACATTCGGATTGAGTGAATCCAGTTCACTCTTGGAATCCATGGTCTATGTGGTTGGTGTTGTTGCTGTGTCTGTTGTCCTTCGAAAATACACGCCGCTTTTGGCCAGTCAAGGTTTGTCAAAGGCGCTTGGGTTTTTTGGCAGGAGCAGCAAATTAAAACCTCTTGGTGGATTTATTGAAAATGCAATAAAAGTAGGGGCTTCTGCCAGCGCCAAAGCCACAAGATTCACGCCTTACTGGCAGGGGGTGGAAAAAGTGTTGTTTGTTCAGCATACACTTTTGGCTGTCCAGGAATTCAGGCAGGGATCAGGACATATTTTGACGGGTCTATATTATTTGGCCATTGGGTCTGTTGGTTTTCTTCCTTTGAAGCAGATGGCCGGGGCTTTGGCTGTGACAAAGCCAGTGTCTGTTTTTGCCCAGATGTTTAAAGTCGGGCAAAATGTGACAAAAGCGCAAAAAGCACGGGCGATTTTGTTATACACAATTGTGGGAACAGGCCTTGGCACAGCTGTGACAGCTGTTTTTAATGAACATGGGAATTTTAGCGCTTATTCAGTGGTTGTGATTGCAGGCACCCTGCTGGGCACAGCTTATTTGGCGCGTAATTCAGCCATGTTTGCCAAAGCCATTGGCAATATTATGAATGTGATTCCTGTCGGGAAAATAACTGTAGACGGAAAAGTTCTGGGATGGGGTGGTAAATTGGCCAATGCGAGCCGGGCCATTGGGTCTATGATGTTTGGCGCTGTGCATGGGGGATTGAGTTTTGGACGTTTGAATTTTGGTCTTTATGTGCCTTTCCTCAACGGGACTTTGGGGTTAAGCAGCTTAATGACTGTACTGCCCAATTACATAAAAAATGAAGTGACTGGCGAGTATCAATTGACTTGGGGTCAGCCCATGCTCTTGGATCTTAAAGCCAGTTTAGAGGGCGCTCAGCAGGGGTCTGCTATTGGTTTGGGAATGGGCGCCATGGGAATGGTGCAAATGGGATTGACCACTGGCACCAAATTGGATGCTGTGGCTCTTGGCGGACGTTTGTCCCATGCTTTGGAAATTGTGCCTGCTTTTGGCACAGCCTATTCTATATTTATATTTCATTTTGTGGATATGGGTGTGAATGCTTTTGCTGAAGTGGTGCTGCGCCCTGTTTTGGAATTTTTGCCTTTGTCAGAAAGTGTTGTGGAAGGACTTGTGCTGGGCATGCATCAATCGTCTCTTGTGCTGGCGTGTTTTGTGGCGCCTCATGCGGATATGGAGCTTTTGAAAACGTCTTTGCCGGAATCAGCGGCCAAAAAGGGCGGGAGCAAAATCTATAATGAATTTAATAAAAAAACACAGCATTTGACCGCAGAATTGGCACAAGAGTCTAAAGCCACATTTCAATTTGATGTGACGGTTCAAGGTTTTTGGGGTCAACGGAAATCCACCATTAAATTGTCTGCAGCAGAAGCTTTTGGTATGAGAAAAGCCATGGGATTGGCTGTGGCTGAAGGCTTGGCAAAAGGTGAAATCAAAGAGAGTGCAAAAGCACATGTGTGGCTCTCCTTCCGCCAGCAAATGAAAGTGGGGGATAAGATTAAGAGTGGTGAATACAAAGGCATTAAAGTGACTAAGGATATATTGGAGGGTGTTGACGCTCAGTTGTCTG
>JANQER010000216.1 GCA_028278255.1 Elusimicrobiota bacterium
AAGGCTTAAAAAGCGGCCTGATTTGTTACGTTCCTTTTTGAAGGCCACGCCCCTTTTTTTTGGCCTTGATTAGGATTTTATTTATACAGGAATCAATAATAGGGTAATATTTTAATCTTAAGATTGCCTTAATAAACAGTAAATTTGTTGTAAAAATTTACAGGATAGTTTTTACTATTGCCTTGTTTTTATTCTATCAATTCTGCGCTATATGCTATCACAGGTGTCCGGTAAAAATTGACATTGATCATAGATATATAGGCCAAAGAGACACGCATTGCAGTTGGTTGTGTTTGGTTCAGGGCATTCCCCCTTTGAAAAAAGGGGGAAGCAGGGGGATTTCCCGACGGTAAATATTGGTTTTAAAATCTCCCTTTCTGCTATGCGTGCTTTCAGCCTCTGGCGTTTTGAAAGTGCTCCCTCTTCTCTAAAAATGGGAAAACCCCAAAAACCTTTTTAACCAGACACCAGTGATATTCTATATGCAAAATTATTGGCCATATATCTATTAATTTTTGTTATTTGGCCAAATAAAATTATTTTATATGGCCAAATATAAGCCCGGCGCTTGAGGCGCGCGCGTATTTTGACCGTGTTATCACATTAACCGAAATAATGGACGAAAGGTTTTGGCTTTAAAAATATCTGAGGCCAACAATGTCTTTCCCAACCGGCATTTAACACTATTTTCCTATTCCCTCTCTCCATAATTTTTCCAGAGATTTGGTGTTGTTCATTTGAAGGCCGTACGCGGCTGAGAGCGCGTCATCAATAGGTGCGCCTGAGCGGATTTTTTCACAGAATGTGACGAATTGGGCATTGGAGAAGCGTCTCATGAGAAACTTGATGACACTGTAAGACTGTGCATACCAGTGTGCCACTTGCTTGCTGTTTTGCGGGCCTGAATGTCTGTATTGGTACGCAAAAAATTGGTTAAGCGGCATGACTGGTCCGTTTGCGACCATGCGCTCAATGCCTGCTTTTTCATATTCTGCACCGTATTCGTATTCCATGAGAGTGGCCACGCCTTCATTGAGCCACAAAGGCGGGTGCTTTTTTTTCACTAAAAAATAGCTGTCAAAAAAAAGATGCGCCATTTCATGCGCCATGGCACGCTGGAACCTCTCAGATTCGTATCCATACACCTGACGCGTGTTGAGATTGACATGCGCCCCTGCCCATTTGGGCATGCCTGTGTGGGCCGCATAACTGGCAGCATCTTTGAAGAGAAAAACTTCCACCTTGTCTTGGCTGGCCCACGGGGCAAAAGCGTGCAAGTCCAAAAGCAATTTGGCATGGAGTCCTTCTAACACATTCAGCACGCCTGCCGGGGCATAAGAAGATTCATGATGCAGTTTGAAATGTGAAGAAGAGACTGTTTGGTGTTCTGGAAAAGTTTTGTCATTGGCCGTTGTTGAATTTGTTAATTGAAAAATAAGGATAAAAGGAAGAATCAGTTTATAGGGACTGTTGCGAAATAGCCAATTTAAGCCCTCACCCTTCACTTCGTGAAGCCCTCTCCCGTCGTAGACAGGAGAGGGGATTTGAAGGGAAAAAGCATTTCGCAACAGTCCCTTATACGATGGTTTGAGAGTGTTCATAGTATAAGTATATAGTCAATTTGTTGATTTTCAATTGCTGATTTTTGATTTTGAAAAGTGACGAGGCTGCTCAGGTCTCTGTAATTGCCGACATATCGAGTGTTTTTCAAAAATTGTTTATTGCCTATTGAAAAATGCGCCTGATGAATCAGGCAATTACAAAAAACCAGAGGAGGCCTAAACAGTTACAAAGCGGTTGCCAATTTTTTTGCTGTTTTTTCATCTTTTTTGAGTTGTTGTGTTAAGGCCTTCAGACTTGGGAACTTTTTTTCTGAGCGAATCTTTTTAATGAATTCCATACGAAGTGTTTTTCCCAGCAGATGACCGGCAAAGTGAAACAGGTGGGCTTCAATTTGCAGAGGGTAGGACGGACAGACAGACCCATTGCTGTGTTTTGGGATGGTGGGGTTTGTTCCGATATTGCACATAGCAGAATAGGTTTTTTTGCTGGGAAGGGTGATTGTGACCGCATAGACGCCAGGCGGGACTATTTTTTCACGAGAGATCTTTATATTGGCAGTGGGATAGCCTATTTTTTTGCCCAATCCTTTTCCTTTGATGACCTTTCCTGTTAAGAAATAATGATAACCGAGTTTTTGATTGGCTTTTGCCAATTCACCCTTAAGGAGATGCTGCCGAATTTGGCCTGATGAATTGGGGATTCCTTGTAGACACACGGGCTGAATAATATGAACAGGTACGCCATATTTTTCCCCTTGTGTCCTTAAAAAGGTCGTATCTCCTTCCCGGCTGCGGCCAAAGCCAAAATTGTATCCCACCACAATTTCTTTGACATTGTATTTGTGAAGACAGTATGTTTTGAAGAATTCTTGGGCAGAAAGCCGGGCCAGAGCATGATTAAAAGTGAGAGAATCTATATGTTGAATCCCATAAGAAGTGAGCAGTTCTTTTTTCTCAGGGAGTTGTGTCAGCAAATAGGATGCTTTTGTTTTGAACAGATAAGACCGAGGCGGCTTGTGAAAAGTGACTGCCAAACTGGGTATTTTTCTTTTTTGGGCCAAGTCCACTGTTTTTTTGATGATGGTGCGATGACCCGTATGCACACCGTCAAAGGTGCCAATGGTTAAGACAACGCCATTTTTAAATATTTTTGATTTTTGATTTGCGATTTTTGATTGAACACACATACAAATCGGCCTTTATAATTTTTCCATTGAGATGAAAGAATCTGCGATGTTCCCTAATGACATATTTTTGCTGCCGTCCCATTTGTAGGCGTTTTTGATGGAATAGGCGCCTATGGATTCCCGGCACAGGGAAACCAGTGTGGCGCCGCAGCCGAGTTTTTCACCGATGTCTCTGACCAAAGAACGAACGTACATTCCTTTTGAACATTCAACAGAAAATTGCGCGTCCGGATATGAATAAGATTTGAGGTGAAATGAAAATATTTCCACTGATTTGACAGGCAAATCCACTAGGATGCCTTTGCGCGCCAGTTCATAGAGGCGCTGGCCATTGACTTTGACAGCTGAAAACATGGGCACACGCTGCTGTTGAGGACCTATAAAATCACGACATGTTTTCTCAAGATCTTTTTGTGAAATGGGTTGTCCTGTGCAGGTAGAAGGCAGTTGTTTCCCGGTAATGTCATTTGTATCTGTTGATAAACCCAAACGGAAACAACCGGTATAAGATTTTTTTTCTAACACAAATGTGTTTTGGAGTTTGACAGCATCTCCGACGACCAAAAGCAATAACCCCGATGCCATTGGATCTAGAGTGCCGCAATGTCCTATTTTTTTTGTTTTGAGAGAGCGGCGCGCCCAAAGAACAGCATCATGAGAAGTGGGTCCAGATGGTTTACTCAAGATAAATAGGCCGGAATTGCTCATAAACATTGTAACTCACAAAAAAACAAAGGAAATAATAATTGAAATATTGAGCGTTCTTGATGTCTTGGCGAGGTGACAGGGCTTATTTCAAAGCTGCTTTTATTTGAGACAAGACTTTGTTGCTGATTTTTGGAACTGTGCCGGAGAGGGTGCAGCCGGCCGCATTTTTGTGGCCGCCCCCGCCTAAAGACACAGCAATTCGTCCCACATCCACACTGCCTTTCCCTCTCAAACTGACTTTGATCCGTGATTTTTCTTCTTCGCACACCAGCAAAGCCACTTGAACAGACGGCGGCATTAACCCAAAATTAATAATCTCTTCTGTGTCTGCCAAGGTGGATTTTGTTTTTTGAAAATCATCTTTTTGCAAAACCATTAAAGAGGTCCTGTCATTGTAAAGCATACGCATAGAAGCAAGAGCTCTTCCCATGAGTTTGAGCGCAGAAATGGAACGGGTTTCATAGATCTGCCGACAGATGTCCGCCGAGGAAATGCCGGCTTGATGCAGGTGCGCTGCAATGGTGTGGCTGTGGGGGTCCGTGTTTCCGTATTGAAACCGTCCGGTGTCTGTGACCAGTCCCACATAGAGGGCAGTGGCTTCCTGCTGCGTGAGGGGCATTCTGGCTTTTTGAAAAACATGAAATAATTGTTCTGAATTTGAAGAAGCATTGGGGTCAATGAGGTTGATGTGTGCATAATGTTTATGATACACATGATGATCAATATTGACAACTGTTTTGGCTTGCTTGTGCAAATCAATAATATTCCCCATTCGTTCCGGACCAGTGCATTCGAATATAACGGCCACGTCATAGAAACCTTTTACATTTTGGGATGTTTTGATCAGACGAGCCCCAGGCAAAAACCGAAGAAATGGCGGAACAGGCTGGGCATTGTATATATCAACTTTCTTTTTCAATCTGTGGAGCAGGCTGGCAAAAGCGAGCTCAGAGCCGACAGTGTCTCCATCCGGCTTTTCATGACCGGACAGGAAAAAAGTTTGTCCTTTTCGGACAACTTTGAGAATTTGGCTGATGATCTGATCTCGTTTTTTCTCAGAAAGTTTGCTATTTTTTGTCTTCATCACGTATTTTTTCCAGGATTTCAAACACGCGGGAAGCGCGTTCAGGTGTGTCATCAAATATGAATTGAAACTCGGGGATGCGTTTGAGGCTTTCCAATCTGCGCATGCCTCTTGTTAATTCTGATTTCATTCTATCGAGCACCTTTGCGGAACGTTTTTTTTCTTCTTCATTTCCCAGCACTGAATAAAAGACTTTGGCTTGCATGAGGTCTTCAGTGACTTCAACGCCGGTAAATGTGATAAAACCCATATCCGGATGCTGGCGTTCCAGCACTATTCGGGATATTTCTCTTAAAAGAAGTTCATTCACACGTTTTAGTCTTCTGGGCCACATGGTTGTATCTCTGATCAGCAAAGAGAAAAGGGCAAAAAGAACATAAGAAGAAAGGGTTCTTCCGAAAGTTCTCTTTGCCCTATGCTCTTTGCTTTATAATTTTCTTGCTCGTTTTTCAACGATGAATATTTCGATTCGATCGCCTACTTTTAAATCCTGAAATCCACCTAAAGAGATGCCGCACTCATAGCCTTTGTCCACTTCTTTGGCATCATCTTTGAATCGTCTCAATCCGCCAATGCCGCCTTCATAGACAATGGCGCCGTTCCGTATCACACGCGCCTTACCGGTACGCACAGCTTTTCCTTCTGTGATCATACAGCCTGCCACAGCACCTAGTTTTGGCATACGAAAGACCTGTCTAATATCAGCCCACCCCACAGTCACTTCTTTTTCTTCAGGATCCAACAGTCCTTCAAGGGCTGCTTTGACATTGTTGACCATTTCATAAATAATGCGGTATGTTTTGATGTCCACGCCAGTGCGCCGGGCCAATTCTTCGGAATTCGGATCAGGACGGACATTGAACCCCAGTATAACAGCATTGGAGGCATCAGCCAGTACAACGTCAGAATTGTTGATTCCACCCACGCCGGAATGAATCACTTTGACGGAAATTTCTTCTGTTGAGAATTTTTCCAGTGCATCACGCACAGCTTCCAGCGAGCCTTGCACATCCGCTTTTAATATAATGGGAAGAGATTTGACTTTACCTGCAGCTGCTTCTTGGTGAAAAGCTTCCAGCGTGAGGTGCTGTTTTTTGGCAGCAGCCTCTCCCTGTGCAATGGTTTGACGGCGCTCTGCTATTTCGCGGGATTCCCTGTCCGTGAATGTGACCACCAGCTTGTCACCAGTTTGCGGGGTTGAAGCCAATCCCAAAATTTCCACAGGGAAAGAGGGCCCTGCTTCTTTGACCCTTTGTCCCCGATAATCAGTGAGAGCTCGTATTTTTCCGGCTGTTAAACCGCATACAAAAGCATCACTGATCTTTAATGTGCCTTTTTGTATGAGCACAGTGGCCACAGGACCGCGCCGAGGATCCAACCGCGCTTCCACAACAATCCCTTGCGCAGTACGGTTGGGATTGGCCTTGAGTTCCAACAACTCAGATTCAAGTAAAATCATTTCAAGGAGTTTGTCTAGATTGGTCTGTTGACGGGCAGAGACTTCCACCATGATTGTTTTGCCGCCCCAGTCTTCCGGCAGTAAATTCAAGTTGGCCAATTCTTGTTTGACTTTTTGCGGGTTGGCTGTGGGCAAATCACATTTATTGATGGCCACCACAATGGGGACACCAGCTGCTCTGGCATGGTCCAAGGCTTCTATTGTTTGAGGCATGACCCCGTCATCAGCAGCCACGACCAGCACCACCAAATCAGTGGCTTGTGCGCCGCGTGCGCGCATGGATGTAAAAGCTTCATGGCCTGGCGTGTCTAAAAACGTGATGATGCCTTTTTCTGTTTTGGTTTGATATGCGCCGATATGCTGTGTGATGCCGCCGGCTTCTTTTTCTGCCACGCGCGCCTCCCGGATGGCATCCAATAAAGAAGTTTTGCCGTGATCCACATGTCCCATAATGGTCACCACCGGCGGGCGCGGCAAAAGTTGAGCTTCATCATCAGAAATGGTGAGGGCCTCGTCAGCATAAAGCGGTATTATTTCCACATCATAGGAAAAAGCATCTGCCAGCAGCACAGCAGCATCCGTGTTGATGCGTTGATTGAGATTGGCAATTATACCTAAAGACATGAGTTTTTTTATCACTTCAGTCACTTTTATATTCATTTTTTCAGCCAATTCTTTGACTGTGATGATCTCATTGATTTTTATTTTTTTGCGAAGAGGCGGCGGTGGCGCAGGTGTTGGCGGAATATAAACTTGTTGGGGTGGTTTGTCTGGTTTTTTTTCAACAACCGGCGCCTGTTTCACAGGCGGTTCTTTTGCC
>JANQER010000221.1 GCA_028278255.1 Elusimicrobiota bacterium
CAAAACATTACTCATTCGTCTTAAATGTGTCAAGTTTTCAAAGAGCTTTTATCGTCTTAAAAGGGGTCTTTTTGACCCACACAAAATCGGGAAGACCCATATTAATAAAAAAAAATTATTGAAATTCTTCTTTATAGGGTGGGTATTGAAGAGGTGCTTTCCCAATCTTTTTGAGTATCACAGGCTTTAAATCCCATTTCTCAGCCAACCGAATATCCTTGAGCTCCACATGGAATTCCCATTGATCACCATAATCAAATAAAAACATCAATTTGTCCCCCACTTTTTTAAAAGCCTGTGCCAGTTTGACTCTTTTCACGCCCTTGGCTGCACGGCATGTGGGTTCTTCGCCAATATCCACAAACAATTCAAAAGCCTTTTGACACTCCTTCTTATGATCCAATCTGTCATAATAACCAAAACAATGATCAAAACAAAATCCAAACGCTTTGGTGATGACACGCGCAAAATTATAAAGACTTTTGGTTTCAGCCATCTGAATCTGACGAAGAATTTTCTTGTTTCCGGGTCTATTGAGCCAGATATTAAAAATAAAGTATCTCAAAGAGCATGGAATGGCTTTGCGCGGTTGATCAGTAATGACCTCTATCACCCTGGCCACGCGGTGTCCGCATCGTCCGCAAAACCCCTTTAACACAATACTGCCTGTTTCTAATGACAAATCATAATCACAAATAGCCACAAATGCGGTACAAGCCCCGCACCACACATTCCTTAAAATGCTTGTTCGCACTGATCCGGGCAGCTGTGTCCATATATGAAAAGCCAATTTTTTGTTATCGTTCATAACATCCTTCTTATGAATTTTTATATATTAATGCATATCCAAAAGCATAACAAAAAACCCCATGACATTAAAAGGAGTTTGTTTTCTTCATTATTTGTCGCCATTTTCTACGTTGCCAAGGTTGTGGCACGCTTTTCCCAACTGGCATGAGAACCACATCAAATTCAAATTCCCCATTCTTTTCTGTTGTCAATATTATTTTGGCCTTGCTTAGAATTGGAGTTGTGTCATCATGTTTTATATAAAAAAGAACCCATTTTTTGTTCCCCATTTGAGGGGGCACATAAAAATCACTTGCCATCAAATGCGTGTCAGGCAATACGGCTGAAAAATTCAATTTGTCTTTTACTTGAGCAATTTCACTCATCGTTAATGACGTGACACTTCCCAAAGCGGCAAAAGCCCCAGTGTTGTTTTTAATATCAAACCCCACAAACCCAAAAAACTCAGAACTCATAGAACCACTGAACTTTGTTTTTAATGCCAAATTGGGTTTGTTTTTTTTTGGCTGCTAAAATGGGACAGACACTCCCTTGCAAGAACAAAAGCACTCCCATGACAAACGAAATGATTTTCATTTTTTCTACACCCTCCTTCGTTAATTTCACAGCTATTGACTGAGCAAACATTTTTTGGTTTCATCTGCAATTTTTAATTCTTCATTTGTTGGCACCACCAAAACTTTAATCCGACTATTGGATGAGTTCACTTCTTTAATTCCCTTGGCGGGATTATTGTTTCTCTCATTATCCAACTCAATACCGAGTTCATTCATATCGCTGCAACACAGATTCCTGATCAAAGGGTTGTTTTCACCAATTCCAGCTGTAAACACCAAACAATCCAATTTTCCAAGGGCTGCATAAAATGCGCCAATGTATTTTTTAATTCTATACGTATAGACATCCAAGGCCAGTTTGGCTTGTTCATCCCCGGTTTGAATACGCTGTATCACCTCGCGCATGTCATTGGTGCCGCACAAGCCTTTCAATCCGGATTTTTTATTTAAAAGTGTATTGATCTCTTTCAAAGACATATTCAAATGATCGGACAAATAAAAAGGTATCGCTGGATCAATATCTCCTGAGCGGGTGCCCATGACCAAGCCTTCCAATGGGGTCATGCCCATTGTGGTGTCAATGGATTTGCCTTTTTGAATAGCGGACATACTGGCGCCATTGCCCAGATGGATGGTGATCATATTCAAATCCGACAAAGGCCTGTTCATGTGCTCAGCGGCTTTTTCCGCCACATAAGCATGTGAAGTGCCATGAAACCCGTAGCGTCTCACACGGTCTTTGACGTACATGTCCATTGGGATGGCATAAAGATAAGCGCGTTTGGGAATAGACATATGAAATGCCGTGTCAAACACAGCATATTGCGGTGATTCAGGAAAAACCGTGTGCGCGACTTCGATTCCAATCAAATTCGGCGGATTATGCAAAGGCGCCAAAGGTACATTTTCTCTCACTGCTTTCATAACGGATTCGTCAATCAATGTGGTGGAATGAAAATGCTCCCCCCCATGCACCACGCGATGCCCCACAGCAGAGATACCGGATTTGTTTTGTATGGCCCCAAATTCAGGATCTGTCAGCAGCTCAACAATACGGTTCAATCCTGCGCGGTGATCCGGAATTTTTTGTTTTTCTATTTTCTTGACAGACTCTCCGTTTTTGTTGACTTTTTCATGTTTCAGCACACTGGCATCTTCGCTGATCTTTTCTGCCAAACCAGCAGCCAGCTTCACATGGTGATCCATATCAAACAATTCATACTTAATCGAAGAACTGCCGGTGTTAATAACAAGTATTTTCATAATGCCCTTAATCCGGATGAACCGGAAATAACCAAATTCCAAGAAACAAGACACAAACAAATTCCAAACGCGTTAACAAAATTTGTGTATGAAAAAACATTTTTTTTCTTTGTCTTTAATCTGTGTCATCTGCGTAATCTGTAGATCTCTTTATGTGTTGAGCAGGGCGCGAAGCGCGGCTTTTAACCATAATGAATCTTTGTTAAAGGTTTTCACCCACAGATTCTGTGAAAAAGCCAAACATTAAAATCGGCAGTTCTCAATTTTAGATTTAATATTGAATATTTGCAATTTAATATTTCTGGCTGTTATAGGTCGCCATTTTTTGACTGTGCCTGGATGGCTGTGATAGCCACTGTGTTCACAATATCAGGGATAGTGCATCCCCGGCTCAAATCATTGACCGGCCTTTTCAATCCTTGCAGGACAGGGCCAATGGCCACAGCGCCTGCAGACCGCTGGACCGCTTTATAAGTGTTATTACCGGTGTTCAAATCCGGGAAAATAAAAACAGTGGCATTGCCAGCCACTTCGCTTTCAGGCATTTTGGACTTGGCAATGGCCGGGTCCACAGCAGCGTCATATTGAATAGGACCGTCTAATTTCAAAGTTGGAAAGAATTTTTTGGCTTTTTCTTTGGCAATGCGCGTGGCTTCACACACAGCCTCCACAGCCACGCCTTTCCCGGACCGGCCTGTGGAATAGGACAACATTGCCACAACAGGAGCTATACCAAAAATCTTGGCTGTTTGAGCAGAAGAAATCGCAATTTCCGCTAATTGCTCGGCATTGGGATTGGGATTCACAGCACAGTCGCCGTACACCAACACTTTGTCTTCCAAACACATAAAAAAGATCCCGGACACAATAGAGAAATTCGGTTTAATTTTAATAATTTCAAAGGCCGGACGAATGGTCGCAGCTGTACTGTGCACAGCGCCAGACACCATGCCGTCTGCATGCCCTTTGTACACCATCATGGTGCCGAAATAATTGACATCCAGCATTGTGTCCTGGGCATTCTCCATGGTCACGCCCTTGTGTTTTCTTAAGTCATAATAAATCTTGACATAATCCGTAAAAAATTCTGATTTGGCCGGATCCATAATTTTCACACTGCCCAACTCCAATCCATATTCCACCAATTTCTTTTTAATAAGCGTTTCATCACCTAAAAGCGTGATATCCACCACTTCGCGGCGCAAAAGGATCTCAGCCGCGCGCAAAATCCGTTCATCAGCGCCTTCTGGCAGCACAATATGCTGCTTGTTTTTCTTGGCCTTTTGAATCAACTCAAATTGAAACATTTTAGGCGTGACCACTGATGTTTTGGTGGTGATCACATTTTTCCCCAAACGTTCCACATCCACATTTTTTTCAAAAGCAGCCAAAGCCAATGTGATTTTTTGCTGGTTGTTCGGTAAAATACTCACTTCAATCTTGTCCATCATTGACACAGCCTGAAATGTGTCTTCCTTCACGCTGATCACAGGCATAATTTCAGGCAAACCCTTGATCAAACGCCATACAGATTCCTCAGGTTTTAAACCGCCGGTCAACAAAAGGCCGGACATGTTTTCAAACCCAGAAGACACAGAAGCCGCCAAACACGCCACAATCACATCAGCACGGTCGCCAGGCGCCACAATCAAAGCCCCGTTCTCCACCCGTGACAAAAAATTCCGCAATTGCATGGCTGCCACGGAAAAACTCCTCACAGGGCGGTTCAATTTATCTTTACCCAAAAGCACTTCAGCATCAAAAAACTTGGCGATTTCTTCCAGGGTGGGCTTGGCCAAAAACTCTTCGTCCGGAATGGTGTCCACCATCTGACCTTTTGTCAATTTCCGCTCTTTCAAAAGCTTGAAAAGCAGGCTTTTGTTTTCCGTGTCCTGCCGGTTCACAATTGTGGCAATGGTCTGACACCCTCTTTTGCGCAAAGAATCAATGGCCAGTTCAATGGAATGAACGGTTTCATCCGCTGTTTTTCGATAAGCATTTGCCACCAGCAAAACCGGGCATCCCAGGTTTTTACTGATTTCTGCATTGATATCGAATTCAAAAGCCATGGAGGAAGAGGAAAAATCCGTGCCTTCGCACAACACAAAATCGTATTCTTCCCGCAGTTCATTAAACTTTTCCATCAGCCCCTCAAACATCTCTTCTTTCTTGCCTTCGGAGATCAAATCATTGGCTTTGGAAAATTTATAACCGTACATTTGATGATAAGGAATGCCCAACTTAAAATAGGAAGAAATCAAATGAATATCGTCGTCTTTGGCTTCCGGCTGGGAATAGTCATTGACGATGGGACGGAAAAAAGCAATCTTTTTGATCTTTCTGTGCAGCAATTCCATCATGCCTAAAGACACCAGGGACTTACCGCTCCCTGCCTCTGTGGCAGTGATAAACAAACTATTCGACATACCCCCCCCCCTCTCAAATTGAGAACCCGTGAAACCACGGATGAAAACGGTGAAACTTATACTTTTGTGAAAAAAATTTCTTTTATCCGTGTCCCGTGGTTGATTTTTATTCGAAATTATAGTGTTTTCTGACGTCTTTGTCGATTTTCCATGTGCAGGACATGCCTTTGGGAAATGTCACTAAATCACCCTTGCCCAGCTTCACTGGGTCGCCGCCTGTGGGCGTGACCGTGACATCCCCTTCAATGAAATAGCATGTTTCCTGGGTTGAATAGGTCCAAGGAAATTCAGATGCTTCTTTGGCCCATATGGGCCAACTCAACACACCTAATTCATCCAGTATCTTTTTTTCCGGATTATTTTCAATAACGATTTGACTCATGGCTCACCTCTGGTTATTAGAGTTTTAAACAACTGAATCACAGTTTCCAACTCACATCCCATTTGAAATCTTTTTTCTTTTGCTCAGGTGGTTTTGTCTCAGGTTCTTTTGGGGGCGATTGGGGAGGCAATGGTGGTTTCTGAGCCGCTGGTCTTGGCGGCCATGTGGAAGACCAAGACTTTTTTTGCTCTGCTGTGGCAGGAGCGGCCGGGTTAGCCGGGGGTGGCTCAGAAGATGCTGGTTTGGGCGGCCATTGGGCTTTTTTCGGCGGCGGGGCTGCCGAAGAGCTCAAGTGATCAATGGCGGCATCTAGATCTGCCTGAGGCGCAGC
>JANQER010000225.1 GCA_028278255.1 Elusimicrobiota bacterium
AGACTGGGTGGATTATGGAGATGATTTTGCCGGTGAAATCATGGCCTTGGAGGCTTTGCCTGCCATTGGCACTGAATATGTTGATGAGGTAATGAAAAAGGCTGAGACGCATCAAGTGGAACTGGTGAATACGCGGGACAGTTACAAAGCTGAGGCGCTGATCCTTCATTTTAATGAAGACGGCCATGAAATTATCCAGGTATGGGAGACTATCGGTGTGTTTGATTCCCAGGCAGAGGCAGAAGCAGCTCTTCCTGTTATCGGCTCAATGGACGCCTGGACTGTTCAGGTTAAACAGGGCGAACATCACATAGAATCAGCAGACGGCAATGACTGGTGGCAGGTGTTGATTTTGTGGGAAGATTATGGCCGGGCCTATGACCATTACACGAATGTGAATGAGTACTGGTATTTTGAAGATCCCTTGTGGGCGGATTCCGGCAACTATATGACGCAGAAAGCCGTGGGAACAAATGCACAAGGACAGCTTGTCACCCTCTATATTGAAGTTCCTTACTATTACCGGGCAGCGCTGGATTCTAATGGCAATCCTGTTCTGGATGAGAAGGGAAATCCTATTTTGAACCGGGTATCAGCTTCCGATGATATGGATCATTTTGATTGGGTGGGAGATCTCAGGGGTGTGAATTGGGCTGACAGCGATGTCACGCCCAGATTCACTTATGATGAGAATCATGGTCTGAATGACACGATTATTGACGACGCTGTTCAGATTCGGGATTGGCGCAGAGATTCCTTGGGAAGTTATGCGGATTATGAAAGCACATACAGGGACTATTTGGGCCGGGACAGCGGCTGGGGATCTTGGACAAGCTGGTCATCAAGCAGTTATCATTACCCCATTGGCCACATAAAGGCTTGGGGAAGCGGCATAAAACAGGTGATTGGCTGGCACCAGCAGCACAAATGGAAGCAATTTTTATGGATAAAATGGGATCATAAATGGAGAGAGCGGTATAAATGGGCTTATTACAGCGCGGAATATAAGCATTATTACAGCCCCGCCACGCGTTACACCTCCTATTATGATCATGTGACATGGGGCGCTGACGGTTCTGGGAATTTGTTCACTGTCTATGACGCTGGCCAGCCTGGAGAGACAGCCTGTTACAATCAGGTCGCAAAGGACTGGGATCAGGTGGTTGTTGGCTGTCATTGGCAATACCAGGGTTATGTGTATCACAGCAATGGCCAATGGCATGAGAGAGTGGGCTATAACAATGATATATATACTTATCACCTGAATTGGTCACACAATCCCAATCCCGGCGTATATACGGCTGATCATGACCGGATCAATGACAATGTGCCTGCAGATGCGGCGGCTCAGCTGTCACAGAGCGGCACGCTCATAGATCCGGGCGGGCATTATGTGCGCGTGGATGATTTTGAAGACAGATATCATTACGCCTATCATGTCAAATACAACAACAGGCATATATTGGATCCCCGGAAAAATCTGAGTTTTCAAGTGGTGAGTGATTATTTTAAAATTTATGACGACGCGCCGGTTATGGAAGAAATCACGGCTGTGGAAGCCAAAACCGTGTATGTGGAAAAGAACAACTGGCAGACGCGCGTGAAAACAGATCTCAAAGAAGTCACAGAATACAGCAAAGTGCTTGCGGAATGGGGTGATGTGCCTGTGACCGGCCCTGCCTTGAGCGTGTTAAATGGTTTTATTGAGATTGTGGCGCAAAACAACGTGCTGATCAACGGCGAATGGGTTTGTGCCGGCCCCATTGATATACAAGCCAATGATCTGACTGTCTTCACTGCACATGGTCAAAGCCTGAACACGCGCGTGAATTCTATGAGTTTGACAATGCTCAATGGAAGCGCGGATGTTCTGGAGTCTGATCATATCTTTTTAAATAATATCGATATTCAAAACGGCTCTTTCCGTTTGACGGCCAATGGGTCCGTTGACGCCGGGCAGGGCTCTCTGGTGCAGGCTCAAGAAGTGATTCTTGTGTCCGGCGCTGCCATCACAGCCAATGTGCAGGCAGCGGCTTTGCATGTGGACTCTGTGGATGACATTGTATTGTTGACTGATGTACAGGAATTTTCAGCGCAGGTGAGCGGAACAGGGGCAGTGAGCCTGACAGAATCCGATCACATTGTGATCAATTCAATTGTCACCGGCAATGGGTTTGTCAGTGTCATGGCTCTGCAGGGAGATATACTCATTGATCTGGTGAATGCAGGTTCGGGCCAAGCATGTTTTACATCGCTGAACGGGGACATTGATGAGTTGGGAGATGATGCGGATATTGATGTGAGCGCGGAGATTCTTGTTTTTAATGCGTATGGCATTGCCATTGATTCTCAAACGCGATTGTTTCATTTGGAAATGGCCATAGGCCGTCAGCTGAGGCTTGACGTGGCAGGCACGCTCACCTATGAGCTCACTGAAGACATTGAAATTCATTTCACAGCCCGGGGAGATCTCCGCGTGACAGCGGAAGGCTTGATCAAAGCCAGGCATGTGGAATCATTGACCGGGGATGTTTATATGGCATCGCTGAACGGCAATATTGTGATTGACCTGGCGCGCGTGAGTCATGCGCTTGAAAAAATCATTGTCATTGATACGCCCAATGGGTCCATACGTGAAATGGACAATCCGGATGCAGAGGATGATGTGATCGGTCATTTCGGACACTTAAAAGCGCTTTATTACATCGGCAGTTTAACGGATCCGGCTCTGAATCTGGAATTTGATCTGGTGTACATGCTGATCGAAGCGCATGATTTTATCATCCATATGGAAGGGGACGTTGAACTCAACATGGATCTCCAAGGCACAGCGGATGTCACTGTGACAGGAACCATCACAGTCACGCATTTAACCGCCAATGGAGACTCTGTGACACTGAATGCAGGCCGGGATATCCTGATTGCTTATCTGGATGCGGGTGTGGCACAAGGCCTGCTCACAGCCTCTGCCGGCCGGGACATCCGCGAGGTGAATGACACAGACCCTGACATTGACCTCCTGGTTCATCAGGCGGATCTGTCTGCGGGCCGCCATATCGGCAGTGACACTGAGGAGGATCCCAATCTGAAAACCAAAGTGGCTGGTTTGGCGGCTGTGGGGACAAATTTAACAATCATAGAAACAGATGGCATTGTTCTGGCAACAGAAGTGGAATCATTGACATTAAGGACTGAACAGAGCGGCGATGTGATTGTACATGAAGCAGATGCTTTGATGGTGAATGATATTGTTGTGGCTGACGGGGAGCTGAAGATTGAAGCCGCCAATATCAGCGCTTCAGGACTCATCACAGCCAATTGCCTTGAAGCTGCGGCTGTGTCCTGTATAAACATCAACACAAATGTGAATGAACTTAAGGCGCATGTGTCAGGCACAGGTGATCTGATTGTGAATGAAACAGATAACATCCTGATCAGCCATGTGGCGGTGGCAAACGGTGCTGTCACAGTGGCAGCCAATGACGCCATAACAGTGTCGTATATGGAATCATTCACTGATGCCCAGGGCAATGACATCAGTCTCACTGCTGAAAATGGAGACATTTTAATAGATCTGGTCAAAGCCGGGAAAACACAAGGCAAAATATTCATTGAGGCAGTCAATGGCTCTATTCTTGAAGTCACGGCATTTGACCCTGAAGCAGATGTGATTGGTTATTACGGCCGGCTCCTGGCTTTGCATGACATTGGCAGCGCTGCTGAGCCTGACCTCAATTTGGAATTTGACCTCAGCATACTGGACATCATTGACGCCACGGATCTCATCATCAACATCATTGGAGACATAGAACTCAATATAGATGTGCTGGGCATCATTCATGTCACAGCCACAGGCGCCATCACTGCCACGCATGCCGCATCCGGCGCCGGAGAAATCACCCTGAATGCCGGACAAGACATCCGCATTGGCTGTCTGGATGCCGGACCTGAAAACAGCTTTGTACATCTCACAACAGCCGGCTCAATTCTCCCTTTTTCACAGAGGCCGGATGAGGGTCGTCAGATAGACATGACAAGACATGATTTTGTGACCTCGGCTCAGTTAACTGTCACCTCAGCCAATGGCATTTATCTCAAAACCCAAGTGCAGGAACTCAAAGCCTGCATCACAAACGCCGGCATCATGGAAATCCATGAAACAGATGACCTCATCCTCAATCAAGTCACCAATGCCAATGGCCCCATTTATGTCACAGCCCAAAACACCGTCACAGCCCAATATATGGAATCCTTCACAGATGCCGTGGGCAACAACATCAACCTCATTTCATTCACTGGCGACATCTTCATGGATTATATTGGTGCAGGGGGCAGGCATGGCCAAATCAGCTTATGCGCGGCCGGTGATATTAAGGAAGCGGCAGACAACAATGACCCGGATGTGGACTTAAAAGCCCACATCGCCATACTCTATGCCCAAGGCCGGATCGGCGGACGCGGCTGGCGTCACCGCTGGGTGGAAATGCCTGAAATGCATGTTTGGCATGTGTACGCCACCACCTATCCCCATGTCTATTTCTACATTCCGCATCAAGTGGAAATCTTCTTGTCCACACAAGGCTCAGTGACTATTCAGGCTTCCGGTGACATCCATGTCAAATATCTGGACACCCACGGGCATGATGTCAACTTACAATCCTATTGGGGTCATATCACCATAGACCAAATCACAGCAGAGGCGCCTTATGCTGATGTGTGGCTGCAAGCTGATAAGGACATTCATCTGGCAGAAAAAACATATGGCAATGACCCGGGCTATATACAAGCGGGTTCAAATATATATCTGCAGGCTGATGACAATATAGTGACGGACGGTTTTATCACAGCCGGAAAAGACATCAGCTTATCTGCTGACGAAAACATATTCATTTATGCTGATGTGCAGGCTGGCGATGATGTGGATTTGTATGCCGGATGGGGAGATGTGATTGTCCATGCCAGCATCACAGCCAACGATGACCTGTACATCACAGCCGGCCATGACATACACATCAAAGGAACGCTCACTGCCGGTGACAGGATCCGCTTGATGGCTGGTCATGACATTATTATCAAAGGATCTGTGCAATCCCATGCCCTAACGCTCACAGCTGATGACACAATCCAAATCACAAAAGACACTGTCATCAACAGCGCGCATGACATTGACATCATATCCGGCCGCATGCTGATCCAAGGCAGCTTAATGACCCGGGAAGATGTCTGGCTCTATGCGTATGAATCTGCGGAAATCAATGGCCATATCCAAGCGCAAAAACACGTGTCCATCACCAGCGCCGGCGATGAACAAGATCTCATTCTGAGCGGCACTGTCACAGCTGGCCAAGACATAGAAATAAAAACCTATTACCGCGACATCATCCTATCCGGCACACTCCAGGCCGGCGATGACGTGTACATCACATCCGGGGACGACTTCCTCTTCACCGGCACGATAACCGCCGAAGACAATGTCATTATCAGGTACAGAAATGAATTCGACAACCAAGGCGCCATCTCCGCCGAAGGCCGCATTATCATCCGCCCGTACCATCGCTGCTATTACCCTTACTATTACCCCTGCTATTATCATCCCCGCTGCTAAAAACCCCCTGCAATTATTCATGATTAAAATGTTTCTGTAGCCTGCCTTATTGGTTCATTTTAAATAGATATATTTCCTTATGGCTCTTCAAATCCCCTCTCCTGTCTCCGACGGGAGGGCTTCACGAAGTGAAGGGTGAGGGCCTCAATAGGCTGTTTCGCAACCGGCCCTTCTGGATGCCATGGGTCCGTTTCTGCATAAGTTTTAAAGCGGTTTCCCTCTCCCCGACGCGGGAGAGGGGAGGGTGAGGGGTTTGTCAGCGCTTGATATAATAATCAGAAGCGGCATTTTTTTAAGCGTAGAATTGGCCGTAGACAGAATATAAGTCGTCGTAGGGGCGCTGCTCTATGTTGCTAAATATGGTCACTTTTTGTAGGAAGTGATGCCTGCGCCCTTGACTGGAGGCGAAGCGCTCTTGTCCCGCCAAAAGTCTGCGGGACTGTCCATTCCTTTAGGATCGGCGCTTCTAAGGTTTTACCACGCTCCTAGAATCTATAACCCGCTTGCAAGATGATCTGCCGTCCTTCGCTCGGGACATCCTGATTCGGCAACCCGAGTATATTAGGGATATCATTCTGGCTGTAGCTTATCTTATCAAACAGGTTCCGGCCGATCAATGATATCTCCATATTGGGGATGCCGGTATAGACCACAGAAGCATGTATTTTGGCCCAGCCGGCAATAGAATCGCGCCGGTCAGTATAGTCCCTTTCATGTTTGCCGGAAAAAGTGGCAAAAGAGCTTAATTTTAAATAAGGATTTACAGATGAAACAAAACCCAGGTTGCCTATATGTTTTGCCCCGGGATAGTCACTTTTATTATGATTGTCATAGCCTTTAAAAAAGCTGTAATTGCCCCAAAAAACAAGGTTGTCAGTCGCTGACCATCTCCCTTCCACTTCGTATCCTTTTACATAGTCCGTTCTGTTGCTGTTGTAAAACATGCTGTCACTGCCGACCACCACCGCAACAATCCTGTCATTGATCTCATTGTAAAAAAAGGCGATTGAATAGTGAAAGTCTTGGTGAATCAAATTTTGAATCGACATTTCAATTGTGTTAACAGTCGCAGGCCTTAAATCAGGATTGCTGGTATATCCAAAAATATTCGTATATCTATAGTTGGGCGCCGGCGCCATAAAAGCCGTAGCATAACTGAACTTCATTGTTTGATCAGCAAAAGTATTCCAAACAACGGCCATCCTGGGATTAAACGTGTCCCCTGCCTTTGAATAATTATCGTACCGGGCGCCGGCAATCAGCGTTGTTTTGTCGGTCATATCAAATACATCCTGCACAAATACCCCGTTTTGGGTTGAAGACTTGCCTGCCGCCGTAAAGCTGGCCATAGGATCACTGCCTGCCCGCTTGACATAAGGAACCTTTCTAAAATACAGGCTTCGCACGTCTATATCGGTAAGAGTTTCACAATCAAAATATTTTTCAATTGAAGTCTGAAATCCAAGGCTCAATTCATGGTTGCCCAGAAAAGACTGATACAGCGCTTCAAAATCAAAACATTGAGTTTCAAATACAGTCTCAGCATGCGATCCATTGGGCCAGTTATCAGCAGTGCCGTCAAAATCTATGTCAGGTATTCCCAAAAGATTCATCCAGTCAAATCCTGAAGGCAAAAATTGTCCGCCAACATCAAGAGGATTCAGCAAATAATGTGTTTTGAACAGCAAGGAGCTTTTTTCTGATATGTCATAAAGATACTTTGCGCCGACGAATGAATATTTATCTTTCTCTACAAATTTATCAGGTGATTGTGTGTTAAGATATCCGAATACCATGTCCCTTTCTTGATATAAATGACTGGCGTCAATGGTCAGGTTCTTATATCCCAAAGACACAGTGGCGCCCACACGTTTTTTGCCTGCCTTGCTCGTTTGCGGCGCATAAGACATGCCGGTGCCTGTTAAAAAATCAGTCTCGTATGTTATTTTATCGCCGTTCTCTTCCATATAGTCGCACGTAAAAGAGTAAGACAGATCTTCCCCGCGTTTCTTATAATGCGCGGCATTCACCTCATGATTGCCCAGTTCACCGCCGGATACTGAAGCGGTTGTTCTGTCGGTTTTATCCGTAATAATATTGATCACTGCGCAAAAAGCGTCTGTCCCGTACAGCGACGACCCCGGGCCGCGTATGATTTCTATCTGTTTGACATTATTCAGGGGGTATCTCAGATAAGGGGAGATAGAACGCGCAAGCTTAGTATTAACAGAATAACCATCAATCATAAGCTTGAGTTCCGGACCATAAGCCGTAAATCCTCTTGTGTTAATAGATATGCCTGTTGAACTCTCAGCCAATCGAATTCCGGGAATAACATGCAGAACATCAATCAGATATTTAAATCCATGACTTTTTATCTGCTCTTTTGCAATAACGCTCACTGTGCCCGGGACTTTATCCAACGACCGTTTGGACAAAGAAGCTGTTACGAACGTCGGGATTTCTGAAAAAAGCATCTCCTCAATCCCTTCCGACTCCATTCCCCCTCCTGCCGCTTCTATGGGCAGAGGCAGGCTTCCTAACACAAAAAGAAAAGCAAAAACACCTGTCAATAACTTGTTTAACATGATTGGCTCCTTTTCAAATATAATTAGATTTTTTCACCCTCATCCTCTTTAACTTCCAGAGATAATATTCTTATTAACCAGCAACATATTCGCTCTTTATATTATATTAATTGTATTTCTTATATTGCTTATTATTGTAGAATAAAATCAGTATAAAAGTATAGTATCCAAAATAATTTTTCCGCATCTGTTAAGATCCGGCCTCATCCGTGAATCTTATACAGGGGATGGACACGCCTGTTATGAATATATATTGGGAAAGTCCCCGTTTTAAATTGACGAGTTGGCAGCCTGCCGGTTTATCGGCTCTTTTAAGTTTTTGTTCGTCATTTTAAACTGGACGGAACACTAGGAACCTGAGTCATTAGTTGAAAAAGCTCCTAAATTACCGTCGAAAAACAATTTGAATATCGACGGAAAAAACATTATAATCTCTAGGCAAATCAACTCCGGAGGTTATTATGTTTCGATCCTATGAACAGAACCAAATGTTATTGTTGCCTTTAAGCCTCAAAGATTTTATAGATGAAAATCACCCGGCGCATATGATCAATGACCTGGTGGAAAAAATGGATTTGAGCGCGCTGGAAAAACATTACCACATGGGCCAGCCGGCTTATGATCCTCGGATGATGATAAAAGTGATTTTGTATGGATTTATTGTTGGGATCTTCAGCGCCCGAAAACTGGCGCGGGCCTGTATGGAAAACATGGCGTTTATTTACCTGACAGGAATGGGAAAGCCGTCGTTTAAAACGTTCATCACATTTCGCCGGAGACATAGGGATGAGATGCAGGACGTTTTTCTGCAGACTGTAAAACTGGCCCGGTCGTTGGGATTGGCGAAGTTGGGATCCGTGGCTCTGGACGGGACAAAGATTCGGGCCAACACTTCCAAACACAAAGCCATGAGCTACGGGCGGATGCAAGAGGAAGAGAAGCGATTGAAGGAAGAAATCGAACTGATTTTGAAACAGACGGAAGAGTTGGATGTGGCGGAGGACCGGGAGTTTGGAAAAGACGAAGATGGCTACAGTCTGAAAGCGGAACTGTCCAGACGAGAGAGCCGATTGAAAAAGATTGAAGAAGCGAAGGCTGCATTGGAAGAACGGGAAAAGGAAGAAAATCCGGATAAACCGATTGAACCTAAGAAACAAGTTTCGTTCGCGGATACAGATGCCCGGTGTTTTTTCAAAAAGAGTAAAGGGACGCATTACATTCACAACGCTCAGGCAACGGTAGATATGGAGAGCCAGGTGATTGTGGAAAACCACATTGAGGAATCGGTCAATGACGCCGGGGCAGCACCGACAGCTCTTGAAAATATGGAAGACACTTTGGAGGAAAAGCCGGAAAATCTGGTGATGGATGGAGGTTATGCCAACAAAAACACGCTGAAGTCCTGTCAGAAACATGAGGTAACACCAGTCTGCAGTCCGGGCAGAGAAGGAAAGAAGGGGACCGAAAAGGAATCCAAAGGCCTGGAAGCTTTTTCTTACGATGCTGAAAAAAATGAATTTAAGTGTCCTCATGGAAAGATTTATATATTTGATCATTGGAGCGCCAATAAGACAGAAGCCCTTGGACAATCCCCGATTTAGACAATCAGGGACGTTGCACAATGTTATAATAATAGAATGGAAAAAATGATAAGACGCTTGCTGTCTTTTATGATGATTTTATTTTGTTCAGCGCCCGGGATCATGGCTGAAAAGCTTGTTCCGGGCAATAAGACGGTTTTTCATGGGGATGTGATCAGTCGTTTAAATCCAAACGGGATCATGGTTTTCTTGGGCGGGACTTATCAGCACACGTATGGTGTCAGTGAAAAACACAACATAGAATCTGGTTATTGGAAAACAGGAATCATGGCGGGTTTGAATCCAGCTTATGCGCAAATGGGCGGTTTTTTGGAATGGCAGCCGTTGTTGTTTTTGCGGATAAAAGGCGGTGTGGATTATTATGGATATTTTGGGGGTTATGGTTCACTGGCGTCATTGGATTCTCCTGAACCTGATTTTGGCCGGAAACGTCTTCAGGCAGCCAATGAAAAAAGGGATTCAGGACATCGTTGGTTGTTTGAGCCTGCCATACGTTTCAAAACAGGACGGATTCTGTGGCTGCATCAAATGCGGTTGGCGTATTATCAATTCAATGGGACAGGGCCGTTGTTTTATGAGGCAGAATACAACACGCTTTTAAAAAACGGCGATACACTGCGATGGAACACAACACATCTGATGTTTGAGATTTTTCGTCAAGGCAAGGACAGGTTAATGATTGGCCCTTATTATGAAGCGACAAAAGCTGTTTCCACATCACTCACACGTGAACGACTCGGCGCACAGTTTTATCAAACAGTCCAAAACAACAGACTCTACGGCCAAATCGGCACAAACATCAAAGACAAAAACCGCAAAAACGAATTGTTTTTGATCCTGGATTTTGGCGTCTCATTTCCCCAAAACTGATTTGATAAACGAATCGCCTTTGACAAGGCCCAAAATACCTTTTTGCGCGCTGTCTTCATCATAGCGATCCACCGGGTCCGGCTCTTTGTTCGGATGCCAAATCGCAAAAGGCACCGGGTCTCTGGCATGCATGCCGGTTTCCACTGGT
>JANQER010000241.1 GCA_028278255.1 Elusimicrobiota bacterium
GTCCAAAGCGGATTTCACACGCGCCATGTCCAGCACCGGAATACCTTCTGTGATACACACAATCAAAGACACCCCGGCAGAGGCTGCTTCCAGAATAGCATCTGCGGCAAAAGGAGGCGTCACAAAAATCACACTGGCTCTGGCATCTGTTTCCACCACAGCCTCACGCATGGTGTTAAAAACCAGAACACCATCCACATAAGAACCGCCTTTCCCAGGGGTCACGCCAGCCACAATCTGCGTGCCATACTCCCGGCAAGCCCGCGTATGAAACGACCCGGCAGATCCTGTGATCCCTTGCACAATGACTTTTGTATGTTGATTCACGAGAATACTCATATAGATAGTTATACCTCAAATAACCAAATAATCGTAACTACTCATGTAACCACGGATGAACACGGATAAACACGGTAAAAACGAAAATATTATGGTTTTTTTTAAGTTAAAATATTTGTAAATGTTTTACCGTGTTGATCCGTGTTGATCCGTGGTTCCAATGTATTTTTTTGTAGACCTGAGTAGTCACAAATAATCACCAAATAACCAAGAGACAATCACCAATTTCGGATACGACGTCTCACCATGCTGCCAATGATGAATTTTATCTCTTTTCTTTGGATTTTTTTGCCAAGGACACGGCCTTTTTGGCGCCGTCGGCAAAATCCTTGGCTGTCACAATTTTCAGCCCGGATTCAGATAAAAGGCGGCGGCCTGACTCCGCTTGATTTCCGGCCAAACGCACCACCAAAGGCCTGCCCAACTTTGTTGTTTTCACGGTTTTTAGCAGGCCTTTGGCAATCACATCGCATCTCATTATACCGCCGAAAATATTCACAAAAATGGCTTTTACTTTCTTATCTGACAAAATAATCTGAAAAGCCTTGGCCACCTGCGACTCATTGGCGCCGCCGCCCACATCCAAAAAATTGGCAGGCTCTCCCCCGTACAGTTTGATAATATCCATGGTGGCCATGGCCAAACCCGCGCCATTCACCAAGCACCCGATATTGCCATTTAATCCCACATACGACACCCCTGCCTGATTGGCCTTGCGTTCAGCCACGGAAAGATCTGTTGTGTCCTCTTCAGCAAATAAATCAGGATGCCTAAAACGCGCATTGTCATCCAGGCTCATCTTCACGTCCACAGCAAGCAATTGTTTGGACCGTCCCTGCGCACGCTTAGTCAAAGGATTTCGCACAACAGCCAAAGGATTCACTTCCACCAAATTCGCATCCAATGACAAAAATATTTTCACAAGCGTTTTAAAAAATTGGACCGCCTGTAAAAACAGATCTCCCTTTAATCCAACAGCAGAAGCGGCTTCTCTGGCCTGAAAATCCTCCAGCCCTCTGACCACATCAATCTCCACACGCCTGATTTTTTGTGACGATGCGCCGGCCAGAGATTCAATATCCATTCCACCCTCAGCCGACACCATGAGCACAGGTTTGGCTGAATGCCTGTCCATCACAACCGCTGCATACAGTTCACGGTCTATGTCCGCAGCAGGCTGAATCAAAATTTTCCGCACCACCAGCCCGTGCGGACCTGTTTGAGGCGTCACCAGGTTTTTGCCCAAAATCCTTTTCACAAACGCCTCAGCCTCTTTGGCTGTTTTCACGATTTCAATTCCGCCTGCTTTGCCTCGGCCGCCGGCATGGATCTGGGCTTTCATGACCCAAGGCCCCTTGCCCAATGTCCGCAAGAGACCAGCAGTTTGACACGGATCATCCAGCACTGCTCTTTTCAAAAGAGGAATCCCAAAACGGGCCAATTGATCCTTGGCTTGATATTCATGTAATTTCATGAAACGGTCCTTTTTAAAAATTCTCAAATAATCATACCAAAAAGGGAACCGTTTGTTCCGTTCAAAATAAATTCATAAACCCTCGAAAAACAGACTTTAATAAGTTATCATTATTTAAGCGTCCCACAGTCTCATATTCCGGAGGATAATCCGATATGCGCGTTCTATAAAAATTCCTCCGCTTTTAAGGATTTTCTATGTCTTCACAAAACATCGAACAACATCTGCAAGAAAAAAAAATATCCGAAATTATTAACCCCAAACTGCTCCAGGTCCCGCCGGATGTTTCTGTCAAAAGAGCTGTTGAATACATGCAGGAAAACAAATCCGCTTATGTGATTGTGTCAGACAACAACAAAGCCCTTGGCATTTTTACACAAGCGGATGCTGTACAAACGCTCTTTCAAAGTGACTTTGACTGGAAACGTCCCATACGGGACATCATGACAAAAGACCCGGTGAGTCTCAGTCCCAATGACTCAGTGATGCGGGCCATAGACATCATGGCAGAACACAGCTCCTACTATATCCCTCTGATCAATGAAAAGCAGGAACTCGTGGGCATCTTAAGCGTCAGGACCCTGATCCGCGCCTTAGCAGAATTTTATCCGGCAGAAGTATACAATCTGCCTCCGGACCCGCACCAAGTCATGCCAACGCCGGAAGGAGGATGAACGGATTTTTGATTTTTGATTTGCGATTTTCGATTAAAAAAACAAATCAAAAATCGGCAATCTAAAATCAAAAATCAATTCTATGTCTACCCATCCTCAAAAAATTCTTTCATCCAGCACCATACTGTTTGCCGGAGATTCCGGCGACGGCATGCAATTGGCCGGAGATCAATTCACTGACACCACAGGCGTCATGGGGAATGATTTTGCCACTTTCCCCAATTTCCCGGCTGAAATCCGCGCGCCTTTGGGCACACTGCCGGGTGTCAGCAGTTTTCAAATACAATTCTCAGACACCAACATATACACACACGGCGATATGGCAGATGTGCTGGTGGCCATTAACCCGGCAGCGCTCAAAGTCAATCTCAACAAAGTCAAACCAGGCGGGCTTATTGTCCTCAATGAAAACGCATTCAATGAAACAGATTACAAACGCGCAGCCTGGGCCTCAGACCCTCTCACAGACGGCACGCTCAATGATTTCCAAGTCCTTAAAGTGCCTGTTACAGACCTGACCAAAAATGCGCTCAAAGACATTCCGCTTAAAATCTCTGAGATTGAACGCTGCAAAAATTTCTTTGTTTTGGGCATGATGTTCTGGCTTTATGCCAGGAATTTCGATCACACCATTGATTGGATACAAACCAAATTTGCTGCGCGTCCGGAAATTGTCAATGCCAATATTGCAGCGCTTAAGGCCGGACATAACTACGCTGAAACCACAGAAACCATTGTGCCCGCACAAACCCATATCCACAAAGCCAAAATGGACCCCGGCACATACAGAAAAATTTCAGGGAACAATGCACTGGCCATTGGCCTGATCACAGCTGCGCATTTATCTGAGAAAACCCTTTTCTACGCCTCCTATCCCATCACGCCTGCGAGTGAAATTCTGCACGAACTCTCTGAGCACAAGGAATTCAAAGTCAAAACCTTCCAAGCTGAAGATGAAATAGCCGCCATGGCCGCAGCCATTGGCGCTGCTTTTGGAGGAGAACTCAGTGCCACAAGCACCAGCGGACCAGGCATGTGTTTAAAATCAGAAGGACTCAACCTGGCGGTCATGACAGAATTGCCTATTGTCATCGTTGATGTGCAGCGTGCCGGTCCCAGCACTGGCATGCCCACCAAGATTGAACAAGCCGACTTATTGCAAGCCATGTACGGCCGCAACGGCGAATCCCCAGTAGCGGTATTGGCGCCCAAAACACCATCTGACTGCTTTGACATGGCTTTGGAAGCTGTGCGCTTGTCTGTGAAATACATGTCACCGGTGATCTTGCTCTCAGACGCTTATCTGGCGAACAGCTCTGAGCCATGGAAACTTCCTGACACAGACAAGCTCCCCAAAATCAAGTTGACTCATCCCACAGCTGGAAAAAATCCTTTTCTCCCTTATGCGCGTGACCCCAAAACATTGGCCCGCGCCTGGGCCAAGCCAGGCACCCCTGGCTTGGAGCACCGCATTGGCGGGCTCAGCAAAGCGGATTTAACAGGCAATGTCAGTTATGACCCTGACAACCATGAAAAAATGATTCGATTCAGAGCGGAAAAAATTCAGCTCATGTCCAATGATATCCCCTTGCTCAAAGTCCGCGGTCCAGAATCCGGCAAACTTCTTGTTTTGGGATGGGGCAGCACTTACGGGGTAATCCATCAGGCTGTTTCGGAAATCACAGAAGAAGGCCATAAAATTTCTCAAGCGCATTTAAACTATCTCAACCCTTTTCCCAAAAACCTCCAAGACATTCTTAAAAATTTCAAAACCATACTCATTCCTGAGCTCAACACAGGCCATCTCAATGTCCTGATCAAGAACCGATTTCCCGAAACAAAAACAGAGGGGTATAACCGTATGCGCGGGGTTCCTTTTCAAACCATGGAGCTTAAGCAAAAAATAAAAGAAATGCTATAAGGGAGCAAAGAGCAAAGGGCATAGAGCAAAGAGAAATTCATGGTCGTAAGGAAGGGATGCCCATCCCGATCAGATGAAAGAAAAATTATAGGGGCGGGCCTTGTGCAGGCCTCTGCATCTGCCGAGGGGAAGGGGCAGATGTCCGCCTAAGGAACAAAAATGTCTTCAAACGAAGAAAAACCAATACCGCCTGTACCGGACGCACAGCCTCTTTATACCAGGACGGATTTTGTCTCCGGGCAAGAAGTTCGCTGGTGTCCGGGATGCGGCAATTATTCCATCCTGGGCGCGGTTCAGCAAACCTTGGCCAAATTCAATACCCCCAAAGAAAATTATGTGTTTGTCTCCGGCATAGGATGTTCCAGCCGGTTTCCTTATTACATGAACACATACGGGTTTCACACCATACACGGGCGCGCCCCAGCCGTGGCCACTGGCCTGTGCTGTGTGAACCCGCATTTATCCATCTGGGTCATTACAGGCGACGGCGATGGGCTCAGCATTGGCAGCAATCATCTTGTTCATGCCATGCGGCGCAATTTGGACATCAACATACTCTTCATCAACAACCAAATATACGGCCTCACAAAAGGCCAATACTCGCCCACTTCTTTGCAGGGGAAAATCACTAAGTCATCTCCATACGGTTCTCTGGACCACCCCATTAATCCCCTTTGCATTGCCATAGCCTCTGAAGCCACTTTTATTGCCAGAACACTGGATTCTGATCCCCGCCACATGAGCCAAATACTGGCCCGCGCCAAAGAACACAAAGGCACCTCTTTCATAGAAATCTTTCAAAACTGCATCATCTTCAATGACAAAACCTTTGCCCCTGTCACAAGCCGGGAAACGCGTGACGACAGAATGATCTATCTGGAGCACGGCAAACCCCTGATCTTTGGCGCCAAAAAGAACAAAACCATTAAAGTCAAAAACCTGCATCCTGAAATTGTGGATTATGATCCGGCCGCAGACCCGGCCGGGTATTTCATTCATGACGAAAAAGATGTGTGGCCGCACCATCCCTATTTTCTCACACAACTCACATATCCGGATTTCCCTATGCCATTCGGCGTGTTTCGCTGTGTTCAGACTTCCACATACGATCAGCTCATGGACAAGCAGATTGCAGACGTCAAAGACAAAAGAGGAGATGGAAATCTAAAGGATTTGATATATGGGAAAGAAACGTGGAAGATAGAATAAACAGGACGGGCTTGCCCGTCCTATTGACGAAATTGGCGCCCTTCGGGCGCGAAATTGGCTGGCTTAGCCAGCGAAATAGGTCCACCTTCAGTGGACGAAATTTGAAAACCTAGGCAGTAAAACATTTGAAAAATTTCTGGAGGAAATTTTTATGAACATCAAATGCCCGTCTTGTGGTTTTGAAAGCATTGAAGGTGAAGACCGGTGCCAGCAATGTTTGCATTCGCTCATGCAAAGAGATATCCCGCGCCCCAAAAAGGACGACAACATCCAGCATGCCATACTCACGGCGCCTGTGTCAGACCTTCTCACAGGACATGACCTTCTGGTGTGCAGTCCCACAGATCCCCTGAACAAAATTGTCAAAATATTCAAAAAAGACAATAAAAACTGCGTCCTGGTTTATCAAAAGAAAAAATTAGTGGGCATTCTCAGCAACAGGGACCTCCTGCTGAAACTGGCAGGAAAAGACCAAGACCTCTCCAAACTCAAAGTGGAAGACATCATGACCAAAGACCCTGGCTGCGTCAAGCCGGAAGACCCCATTGCTTATGCCATCAACAAAATGGCATTGGGCCGGTACCGCCACGTCCCGGTCCTCCGGGACGACGGCACCCCGGTCAGCATCCTGGTCATCAAAGATGTGCTCCAACACCTTTCCAAGCGAATAAAAAGCAAATAAAAAAGAAGACAACATCCTCTTGACAAAACATATATATATGACTATAATAGTCATATACAATAAGTCATGGAGGTCATAAATAATGAACGCTGCTATTTACCAGCTCAAAGCCTCTCTCAGCGAATATTTGGCCCATGTCAAACACGGGGAAGAACTCATTATCACAGAACGAGGCAAACCAGTGGCTGTTATCAGCCCTCTCAAAAGGGAGGCATCACACACAACCGCGCATCTCATGGAACTTGAACGCGCCGGGCTCATAAAAACGGCTTCTTCACCTCTCACATCAGAATTCTGGCACCTGACCCGGCCAAAAGATTTGTCCGATAAAGCCCAAAAATATCTCATGGATGAAAGGAGCGAAGACCGGTGAAGTTTTGGGATGCTTCTGCTATATTGCCCTTATGCTTACAAGAATCCCATTCAATGGCCATGAAAGAAATCATTGAAGATGACCGGCAGATTGTGATTTGGTGGGGAACACCTATTGAATGTTCATCAGCCTTTGCCAGACTCAGACGTGAAAAAATTCTTTCAGAAATTGAAGAAGAAAGATCCAGAGACATCCTCAAGATGCTCTTGCAGGCATGCCATGAAATACAACCCACTGACAATATCCGAAAAAAAGCCGAGAGAATCCTTCGCCTTCACCCATTAAGATCAGCGGATTCTCTTCAACTCGCTGCTGCCCTGGTCTGGGCTCAAGACCAGCCAGACGATCATGATTTCGTCTGCCTGGACAAACGCCTCATTCATGCGGCGCATCTTGAAGGCTTTCATATTCTGCCCCATTCAACCTAAAACCAATGCAGTTTAGGCCAAAGAATTGATTTCACAAAGACCACGGGCCTCAATGCGGGGTGAAATGGGAAACGTTTTATCGCCTGGATAAATAATGGTGAGATGATTCAAAGACAGATCCTCTAACGCTGTGTTCATGGATTTGGTAACTCGGGGTTTATCCGTATACTTGAATTCGTATCCGAAACGTTTTCCATCTTTCATAATAAGAAGATCCAATTCCGCTTGATTATGGGTCCCCCAGAAAAATGTCTCATCAGGCGTTGCCCTATGTGCGCGAATCACTTCTTCAAGGGCAAAACCTTCCCAGGAAGCTCCTATTTTAGGGTGATGCAGCAGATCATCTTCCGAGGTTATCCCAAGAAGATTGTGAAGTATCCCCGAATCACGAATATACATTTTCGGTGACTTAACCTGCCGTTTGCCGATATTTTCGATCCAGGGACGCAATTCCCGCACCATAAATGTCCCGATAAGAATATCAATGTATTTTCTTACGGTGGTATGGGCCATCCCCAGAGAACGACCAAGCTCAGCAGTGTTCATGATTTGTCCATGATAATGACAAAGCATCATCCAAAAACGTCTCAACATCTCAGTCGGCACCTGAATCCCCAGGGATGGGATGTCCCTTTCAAGATAGGTTGAAATATATGATTTTCGCCACACATACCCGGTCTTTTCCGTATCAGCAAGGAATGAAAGAGGAAAACCTCCTTCCTCTTCATCCCAAATTTTTCATTCGAGAAATTCGGGCTAAAAGTATTATGCATTTGAGCCAATCATCTCAGACAACTTTCTCAACCGATCAAACTCATCTGTGGCAATCTTAATTACCATGTTCCCTATGATCTGAAGAAGCACAGCTGCCTGACTGTATTGCGGGGTCACTGTCCAATTCATAATCACTGGTGACAGCACTTGCAATTGAACACCCTTACGCTCAAAATCCATGCTCTGATACTTCTGATCACTAACAAGCCTTTCAATCACTTTATCCACAGAACATTTCACCTCATTGTTTGACATAACAATCAGCCTTTGACTTTCTGAACCCAAAGCCTCTGAAACAGACAATTTATCGTCATCCGTCACCACAACCACTGGCGCTTCTCCATTTTTTTTCAGCAATGTCTTTGCCACAGTTAAAGCCTCTGTGCGTTCTATGTTCAACAAATTCCCTGGCACATGCACCACACAAGGCTGATCTGACTTTATTTCATTAATTGAATGAATTTTGGCTTTTTCATGCGCGGCCAAACCAAACCCAAACTCAAACCCTTGTGCCATCAGCGCCAAAATCTTCTGCGGACTCAAATCTTCTACAATATCCAGAGTTCTCTGCAACACGCCTATATAAAAGACCATTTCCCTCTTCTGCCCCAAACCCGACATCAAGCCCACATTTAAACCCAAAACCCTGATCAACGCATCACACTCTTTTGCGCGCTCTTCTATGACTTTCACATTGCTTCTGATTCTGCTCTGCAAAACACCCAAAACCTCTCTCAACTCCTCTAAATTCTGAAAATTCATCCCGCGCACTAAGCCCTCAGTGGCTTGGAATTGACCCTCTCCCTTGATGGGAGAGGGCAGGGTGAGGGTGTCCAACAATCCTTCCACATTCTGCCAAGACACATCCTCTGCCTCTTCACTCTCCCCCAAAAATAACCGCAGTTTAACTTGGTTTTTCACTTGCACCGGATCAATATCCACCTCAATTCTCGGATTCAATTTCTCCGTCTCATCAGACAGCTTCTTCACCTGAGGCAAAACAGTCTGATCCAAAACATATTGAATCCATTCCTCTTCACTCAAAGAAGATTTTCCCAAAGGCAAAGTGATAACAAACGTGGTGCCATGGTCTTGAGGATATTCATCCACATGCCGGGTCTTAAAAGAAATCGTCCCGTTGCACCTCTCAATGCATTTCTTTGCAATATGCAGTCCAAGACCTCTTGACAAATTTCTGCCTCCTGTATCCAACTTGCTTGACACCCCGCGCTCAAAAACAGAATCTCTTATTTTTAATGGAATGCCCTGGGCATTGTCAGAAATTCTTATTTCCATGTCTTTCCCTTGATTCACAATTTCAGTCTCAATTCTCATTTTTCCTGAAATATCCTGGAGTTCAACCTCTCTTTCACTTATTTGTAATCCTTGTTTTTCCAATAACCCACGCATGGTTATATCATCTTTCATTTCAGCAATAAAGTACTGCGCATTTTGAATGATATTTGCCAATGCCCGAAACAATGCCAATTTATTCGTTTTTAAAATTTGATGACCGCCGCCATAATGAATGACCGTGTTCTCACGATTCACAACCTCATGTGCATGCCCGGCAAAAATCACATCAAACAAGTGATCCAAATCCACTAATTCTTCTTCATCACGAAATGCTGCAAAATAATCTCTTAACACATACTGAACAAAAACAATCTTCAGTGCATCCTCCTTAGCTGAAAAATCATCCACAGAAAGTTCTTGATATATCTTTGTTAATTTTTCTCTTGCCATCTCAAATAAATAAACCTCGTCAATTTTACTTAAAATATTTTTTATTTGCTTGTTCGCCTTATTCACATCAGCAATTGTTTTTCCATTTTGAACTTGCTCCAAAAATGTTTTTAAATTTTTAGACAAGTCATAAAACCCACTCATCCAATTCCTATCCGCTTGTACCAAAGCATTATCATCAGACAAAAACTTCAATTGAGCCCCAAGAACACTCATCGGGCTCGTTAAATCATGCGCATTCGCTGCTGCCGCCAGTTTGGCCTCTTTCAGGGTCCTGCCATTCATATCTTGAACACCAACAAGATAAACCAAATTATGACTGTATTCAGGATCAGGGAATGTTTCAATAATATCCAGCCCATTGAACGTCAACACCTCTTCCACAACGCCATTGCTTTCTTCTCCCCACAAAACCAAAAAACCTTCCTCAATCCCAGGCAATTGAGAGACTCCTTGAGCAAGTTCTGAAATAAAACTTCCTCTATCCCCGTCATGAAATCCAGCCAATTTTTTCGGTCTCATCACCCCCTGTCTCACATACTCTTTTCTAATCACCTCAAAACAAGTCAAAAGTGCTTCATCTGACAAAGATTCCAGATCAGTGGCACCAGTGAGTCGTTTAAGCTTACCAATGCGTTCTTTTCTTTCCTCTTCAGTCAACGTCTCAAAAAATGGAGAATTTGAACAAACCAGTGCTATTTTTTTATCACCAAAAACCGGTTCCCTTTTTTCATTCAGAACATTATTCCCGACTTTGGCCGTCACCCTAAAACCTGCCTGTTTGGCAAAAAATCTCATATTGGCAACTTCAAAAGGATTAATGCCCACTGCATAAATGTCCCGATTTGAATTTGTCCCAAGCCAAGCCACCCAAGCATCAATCCCAGTCCCTGGCCCCACCACCAAAACACCACCTTCTTTATCCTCACCCAAAGCCTGGCCTACTGAGTAAACAGTCAACATATAAATGCGATCCGCTAAATAATTGTCACCAGCAGCCGGCGAATAAACTGTGGGAAAAACAGGAAATATGACCCGGGGATTTTCACTCTGACTGTCATAAATTTTTTCAAGCGCTTGACCAAACCCCCTATCTTCAAGGCCAAACTCAACCAAACGCAACGCACCTTGTTCAACCCCCACAAACTCAGCAAAAACAAATGGCTTATTCTCTGGCTCAGGAGCTTTTATCACATACTCTGAAAGCCCTCTTTCCTCCCTATATCGTGTGATAGCCTCCTTAGATTGAGCACACTCTTTCTGAAATCTGATCCATTTATTGATGGCTTGCTCATCATCAAAACCTGGTATCTCAAAATAGAATTCAGAAAAATCAAAATAATGATAGGGACACTCATCCCCATCGGAATGCTCTCCTAAAAGCTCTTCAGACACCACAGGGAAAATAGAAATCAAATATCCATTTTCATCAAACAACAATTCAAACCCACGTGTTGGTCCTAACTCATTAGACAACACATCAATCCCCACTGGTGGATCAACAGGATTTTGACGTTCAGGGACACGAACCCTCATCACAGTCAAGCCGCTTGCCTGATCCACCTCTTCCTCAACCAACTCTGCCTGATGAAGTTCAAGCGCTTTTAACAACTCATAAGCCGGCATGTTCTTAACCTTTTCCAACAGATCATCAATATTGTGTCCATGGACGTTTCCTTGTTCCACACACATCAAATAATAAGGGCTGATCCCCCACAAAGAATCTTCTCCAATATTTCTTTCATAGGCAAAATAATCAGTGCTTGTCCCTCCGCCAGTGGAGATTGTCAAAACAGGCATATTTAACCCAGTCTCTCCTATCTCCCTCTCTTCCTGTTGCAGAGCCACCCTCTTTTCTTCATCCAAATCTAAAGCAGCTTTGACCAAGGGGGCTGTTTCACCCCCGCTCACAAAAGCAAATAATTCCCCATTGTCAATTCGTCCTTTAATATGATGTGCAATGGCATAGCTGCCCCTATGATACGGTTCATCTTCAAAGTTCCCCTGTGGACTGTTCCAATACACAGCCTCCACTTCATCCAAAGCTCTTTTATATTTTTCAATGGTTCTTGGGCCAATATCCAAGCCATCCACATCATCCTCTGCCAAAACAACCTCCACACCTCTTATCTTCAAATTTCCAATCCATTTGTTGTATTGCCTTTCCTGAACAATCCCAGCCAGTTTACCTCCAATAAGAATTTTATCTCCTTTTCGCAGTTTCTCTGAAAAATCTTGAATTAAAGGGATTTTGTCTTCTTTAATCCCGCCAAAAATAGCAGCCATAGAGCCACGCTTATCATGTTTTATGTATCTCAACATTTTTTGATGAATAAGCAGCTCCCTCTCCATCCAAAATCCCTTGACAGAAGGCATCGACGTTTTCAACATCTCCACCACAGTGGTGTCAGACCGATGCGAAACCGGGAATCCATCTAAAACAAACACATCCCCTAATCTTGACACTTGATACGCCAATGCCTCTCTTTCAGCCGGGTCATCCGACTGCTCACGCCAATCAAATCTCGTATTATCAAGCATGGCCACATCACCCGCGCTCATGCCATGGATGTGATCGATGATCTCGTCTGTTACAACAGCGTATCTTTTCTGACGGACTTCTTTGCCCCGCATCAAGTGAACATCTCTGTTCATAAGCTGACTCACTGCATTTCTCACATGAGAAATATCATAGGCTTCTTCGACCCCCTCACCTGATGGACGACCAGAATGTGTCACAAGCACCACTTTTCCACCATTATTTAAAATATACTGCATTGTATTCACAGAGGCATTCAACCGGATATCATCAATTTTCTCTTCTTTTGGATCAAAATGCACATCATTAAAATCAACCCTCACCACAAAAGTTTTCCCCTTGATCGCATGAGGCGGAACCATATAAAGAGACATGGCATTGCTTTGTCTCAGCTCATCTATAAAACCACGGACCATTTCTGAGTCAAGATTGTCTCCCAACCGCTCAATTTCCTCCTCCCATTGATACCCCCATATCCCAAGAAAGAAATCTCTGAATTCAGGAGGGACATTCCCCTGAAAACCAAGACTTTTCACATAAAGAGACATGGCTTTAAGTGCATTGGGCCAATGGGATTTCATCTCTGGATCCATCAAAATCTGCAAACAATTTCTTATATTGAATGTCAAAATATCTGGTAATTGAGAATGATCTTCTCCACCTTTATTCTCATTCATACTTGCCATGGCCATAGACAATGGATATTCAACCTCATAAGGCCGTGCAGATCCTTGACCAGAGCCAGAGGGCTGATTAATCAGGGCGGGGGCAAGCCCCGCCCCTACGGATATATTCTTAAAATAATCTTTTGGGGAAACCTGATCAATACCGGTTATCCAATTCACCACATACTGAATAGGCATATATTTCATCCACCCCATGGACGGCAACAATTCTTGCACAGGAATCCATCTGATTTCAAATTTCATCCCATGAAACAAACCAGGCCAAGCACGTAACCCAAATTTTTCAGTTGGGGCCGTTGGACCGAGACGAAGGAGGCCGTGACTTTTTCGACGACAAAAGCGAGCGCAATGCCGTAAGCATTGGGCGAACTTGTGGAGGACTAAAAAGTCCGGCATCATTTGTCGAATCCAGGCACCCAATTGAAAAGTTTGGGTTAACACTCTTTTCCCTGTTATTGATTTCTTTTGAACAGATTTCAGCTTAATCCTGGTAATGGCCCTGGTGCCATCTTTACTGTTTTCAGCTGTGATGGTCGCTCCCATGGCTTCCAAAGCCATGCGCGCAGCAGGCATGCCCACACCCCCAGAATAAAAAGAATCAGATTCTGTATCCTCAGTATTCACTTGAGCTGCCCGTCTTGCATAATCCACTTGAAACAATGGCTGAAGCCCCATCCAATCATGCAAAGGAGACAAAAATTTTCGAGGAAATGCTTTTGGGTTTGACACAATTAATTCAACAAATCCATTACCAGCTTCAACCACAGACAAATCAATGGACTTTAATGCTTTTTCCATACCTTGCTCTTGATTGACTTTAAGTGCATTTTCATAAATCCATTCAAGAGCAGCACAAAGCAACATGGGATCAGCCAATACTTTTTGATGGCCAATAGTCAAGTTATCAAGCTTAAACTCTCCATTTTTTGTATGAAACTCATGATTATTAAGCAATTTTTTCAAATCTATTTCTTGAATTTGCGCCAATTTTGGATCAAACATGCGCAAAACGATACCCACAATATCAAGACCCCGCTTAATTGTGACAAGATAGCCTTTCCCTTTTTGGATGTTCTGCATTTTGCCCCATAATTTCTGCAAATATGATTGATAATCCTTTAACCATTTAATCCATATGCGGTACAATTCATCAACATCTTTTTTCCTAAATTGTCCTTTTAACAAAAAGCTCCTGACAAAACCAATCACCTGGGCATGATAAATTCTAAACTGTTCATCAAGACCACGAAATTGTTTTTCTAATAATTTCTTTTGCTCAGGATCACTTCGAAACACATAACCCAACACAAATGACATATTTGCCATTTGATTCATTAAAGCAAACCGTCCGCCATGCCCTGTGACTGCAACAGAATTAACAATAAGCTGCGCTTTTTCATCATATGACTTTTGAACTGCATACCAAAAATCTCTGGCAAAACGCATGGCCACCACAACACCAAAAGACAAAAAAATCAATGGCAATGAATAATGAGACAACACAAACACCTGCAAAATAGCATCAGCAGAAAACAAATCCAACCAATACAAGCCAAGCATAAAAACAGCATTTAAAACCAATGTCAAAACAAACCGAGACTGCACAAAAGAAGACACATAAAATCGAATTAAAAAACCCCGCTGTTTTTTGCCCATCTCCTTTGCAGCACGCAGCAAACGCGCTTTTGCTATGACAAGAATGCCAAACTCACTTAAAATTTCCAGCCAAACCCTTTTCCAATCAAGCACATTTTTTTTGTACTGCACCAAACACCTCATCAATGTATGGCAAAACAAAAACACTGGCACAGACCACATCAACCCAATCACAAAAGCTGTCCCAGGATCAAACCCATATGACATGAATATCACAGGCAACCCAATCAACCCACCCACACGAAACACAGCTTCTTCCCAAACCCCCAACAACAAATAATAAATCCCTCTTCCTTGCCATGTTTTAAATCTTTTCATAGGCATAACAAAAGGCTCTAAAATATCAGCTGCAGCTGACCTGGCACCATGGCCATAAACAGATCCAAACACATTCACAATAAATTGATTTTGAAAAATAAATGATTGAATCATTTCTAGCCAATAACTTAAACTCTCAACCAAAGCAAATCTGAATAAAGAAGACTTAAACAACACCAACACATAATCCTGGCCATTGACTGTGATGTCTGCTGTATGAATGTCATGCTCAAAACCCAATTTTTCCAACTGATGCTCAGCCATGGACAATTTTTCTTTTGTCATAAGCGCCAAATGGCATCTGGTTTTGCCCAATTTGTATCGAAAAACACTCAAAAACCCATTGTCTGTGATTTTTTGCTTAATCTCCATTTTAAATGATTGTTCAATATCCAAAACCTCTGTCAAAGCCTTATCCCCAGCTTCAAGTTCAGACATATCTGTGTTTTTTAAAGCTGATTCAAATGCTGGCACAAAAAAACGGTTCAATGATTGAAAAACCTGGCCTCGCATGGCTTTGATTTGAGACACATCCTGCACCATCACACGTTCAGCAGCCAAAAAAATCTTTTCTCCAGCCAACATTTTCTCCAATGGAATCGGATCTCTGGCAAACACATTTAAATAATCATGGTTTTTGGGCACAGCTGTGATTTGAGGCGTGACCACCATATAAGAAGCATTTTTTTGATGTAAAAGTTCTGTTATCCCTTTTGTGTGAAAGCCACCAGCCACTAAAACAGAAATAACAGGCAATTGATCCGTTGTCATCGGCAATGGCTGCTTCCCTAAGGCCACTGCACGGGCTGTCCCTACACCTGTCTCTTTGCCCTTTGCTCTTTGCTTGTTGAGCAAATTATCAACCAATGATTTGTTCCGCTTAATGGCCAATGCGCAAAATTGCTCAAAAGGCTTCAACAAGTTGCGGGGCAGGTCTTGGTCTATGGTCTTTGGGTTCTTGCCGCCAGGTATGATCCCAGTTTGTCGGATGGGACTATCGTCTTTGGTCTGTTGCTTATATTCTTCCCAATCCTTTGGGGTCATTTGATTGTGAATCAATTTTTCCAGCAAATGCACATACCGGGTGGCTGTGACCAATTTTTTCTGTTCAGGTGTCACAGCCAAGGATTGTGCCACTGCTTTTTCCAATTGGGACAATTCTTCTAACAATTGATTGGGATTCATTTTTTCTGACAATTTGACATAGTCAATATAAGCATTGAATTGAGCCAGAGATTTTAAGTCCATGCCCTGTTTTTGGCAAAGCCGGCGCAATAAATCATAATATGCGCCATAAGCCATGCGGCCTGTTTTATAATCCATGCTTTGCTGAACAAGATGATTCAATTGATCAGATGATAATTTGGCACACAGCTTTTTAATCAGTGCATGCCGCTGTTTTTCCACAACACCAAAATCAAGACTGTCTTCCCTGTCCAATGCCTGAATCAAGAGACAACTGTTTTTGAATTTTTGATTTTTGATTTGTGCTTTTTGATTGAGAAGCAAATACTTCACATATTGACCCAAGGCCTCTTCATGATTCTGATAAGCAGTGGCTTTCTTCTCATACTGTTTAAGTTCAGGAGAATAAACTTTTTGTTTTTGAGCCATAAGACTGCTTTTAAGATCTGACACAAGGGCTTGGACTTTGGTTTTGTTTTTAAGTGAGTCTTTGAACGCCTGAATATTGGTATGATAGGTGGACAGGTCTTCAATTCCCCAAAGTTCAACAAGAGACTGATTGTCAATCGTCAGTGCAGAATATTCTGGTCCGCCAATGTATCCTTCTTTTAAAAAATAATCAGCCAACCCTTTTGTGATATCATCATCAGAAAAATCCCTATACGCGTCCACAGCAAAAGCCCCGCTGGCGCCTTCAAGACCGATCAAAATGGATTTTTGATTTTTGATTTGCTGGAGTTCAAGCTCTCCCGTCTTTGATCTTTGGTCTTCGGCCTTTGGCCTTCGCTCTGTGGACTTTGGACTTTGGTCTTTGGTCTTCGGTCTTCGGTCTTCGGTCTGACTGATATTGTCAATTATTTTTGCAATATTGCGTTGCGCTTCCTCAATTCCATGGGCATCCTGAATATGAACCACAAAAGGCGCATTAGGATCTGCTGACACATGTATTTCCCGAACAGAACCATAGACAGAAACAAGGCTGGCCAATCTATTGCCAACAGTATGAGCAGGGGACAATGAAGGAACCGAACTGCGGCTATTGATTGGGAAAGTTTGATGGGATGCCTTAGTGGACAGCTGTTGAATGGGTTGAACAGGGGAACTGGACAACAAAGCCAATTGAGCCTTTAAATGATTTTGCCGTTGGCCTCTCTGATCAAGCGCTTGCCTGCGTTCTTTCCAAAAACCGATTTCAGCAGAATACACGCCAATGACATTGGTGAGCACCAACACCACAGCCAAAAAAACACTCAATACTGATTTTGTCAATGTGCTAATAGTTATCATGTTAATTATTATAGTGATTTGATCTTAAGAACACCTTAATAAGTTGTAACATTTATGTAAAATTAAAATAAGCACTTTAATTTAGAAATTAATTTAGAAATTAAAATCAAAAATGTGCTTTTTGTGTTGATAATTAAATAAATTATGGTATACTTTATATGAATAAAAGATGTGCACTTTTTTATGCTGACACCTTACATTTTTTCATCTGCCCAATGGATACCTGAATTCCTTGAATCTTAGCCCGAATTTCTCTGACAAAAGGGACTGTTGCGAAAGTCAAATAGGACTAACTTGTCTCCCTTCTCCCGCTTGCGGGAGAAGGGAGACGACTGATTTTCCCTCTTATATCTCTTAAGTAGCCCTAAAAATTCTTTAAGCCTATTTCGCAACTGATATAAGACATTACAATATTGATACTTTTTTATAAATTTTATATTGTGTGTCATATAATTTCTTTTGTGCTTGTTTCTTGGTTATTGGTTATTATTTGGTTATTGTTTCTTGGAACTTGTAATTTTTAAGACTATGAACACACGCAATGTGATTATTATTGGATCAGGTCCGGCAGGATTTACAGCTGCTATTTATGCGGCGCGGGCCAATTTGCAGCCTGTGGTGATTGCCGGATTCATGAAGGGCGGTCAGTCAGGCGGGCAGCTCATGACCACCACCGATGTGGGCAACTTTCCCGGATTTCCCGAAGGCATAGAAGGGCCTGCGCTCATGAACCGCATCAGAAAACAGGCGCTCAACTATGACACGGAAGTTTTTGACAAAGATGTTGTCAAAGTTGACTTTTCCGAGACGCCTTTTAAAATCTGGACTGAAGACGAAGAAATGTCCGCCAAAACCGTGATCATCTGCACCGGGGCTTCAGCCAAGAGATTCCACACGGAAGCTGAAAATCGTTTTTGGAACAAAGGCATCTCAGCCTGCGCCACATGTGACGGGGCCCTGCCTCTCTTTCGCAACAAACCCATTGTGGTGATTGGCGGCGGGGACACAGCCATGGAAGAAGCCCTTTATTTGTCGCGGTTCGGTTCCCAGATTATCCTGGTGCACCGCAGAGAACAATTCCGCGCGTCAAACATCATGCTGCAGCATGTGAAAAACAACAAAAAAATCATATTGAAAACCCCTTATGTCTTGGAAGACACAATGGGAAGCCATTTTCTGGAAAGAGTCAAGCTTAAAAATGTCAGCACAAAACAAAAAGAAGAGGTCCCGGCCAATGGGCTTTTTCTGGCCATAGGGCATCAACCCAATACAGACATTTTTAAAGGCCAGATTGATCTGGAAGAAACAGATTATATCAAAACCGACGGCCACACCCGCACCAATGTGCCTGGTGTTTTTGCTGCAGGCGACTGCGTGGACCATGTGTACCGCCAGGCCATAACAGCCGCTGGCATGGGCTGCATGGCCGCCCTCCAAGCCCAAAAACACCTACAAAACAACAACTAGTTTCCCGTCCATTTTAAAAAATTATGCTCCTGTTCAGGTCTCCTCTGTTTTTTTTGTAATTGCCTGATTGATCAGGCGCATTTCTCAATAGACAATAAACAATTATTGAAAAACGCCCGATAAATCTATCCATATCCGGCTTTAGACGGAGGGCAATGACAGGGACATGAGCAGTTATTTTAAATTTTCTTTTTTGTTTAGAATTTAGAGTTTAAAACCCCTCCCCTCCCCCTTTTTCATCCCATTGATATAAAGTTTACCGCCATAACTCCTATATATATTATATGAGACACCCCATGAAGATGAAAATTTGTTCATGTGAAGAGGTATGCTGTGGATAATATAACAGCCACAAACTTATTCTTAATGGCCGGGCTTATAGACAAGGATGAGGTCAAAACCGTTCTTGAGGAAAACAGCAAGAAATCCGGTGAAAAGATTGAAGACACCATGGTCCGCCTGCACTTTGCTTCGGAGCAGGAGCTGACCAAAGTCTATGCCAAGCATTTGGGGGTGCCTTATATTGAGCTGAGCTGCATCCGGGCTGACCAAAAAGCCATTTCCTCAGTGCCCATGACGCTGGCCAACCAGCACAATGTTCTTCCTGTATGGATAGAAGACAACACCCTATTTCTTGCCATGGAAAACCCTGAAAACAAAACAGCCATTGAATCAGTCCAATCCACCACAGGCATGAATGTCAAACCCCATATGTGCGCGCCAATTGATATTGCCTCTGCCATTGATGAATATTATCATGTGGATGAATCCATTAACGAATACATCAAAAATGTGTCTTACCGGGAAAGCATTGAACTGCTCTCAGGCAGTGTGTCTTCAGCGCCGGCCTCAAAGCAAGACGAAGCTGTTCAGCATTTCCTCAATGCGGTTCTGTTCCAAAGCCTCTCCAATCACGCCGAATCAGTGATGCTTCAACCCAGACAAAAAGACCTATTGATTCTCAATCAAATTGACGGCATATCCTATGAAGCCATGCATGCGCCCAAATGGATCATCAAGCCATTCGTGTCTTATATCAAAGCACAATGCCGCATGCCCGCTTCTGAAACCAGTGAACAGCAGCAAGGCCAAATAAAAATCCGCGTGGAAGAAAATGTGTTTGAATGCAAAATAATTGTTCAATCCGGTGTTTACGGCAGCCATGTGTACATACGGTTTATTAATCCACATAAACGTTTTTTGGCCCTGGATGAACTGGGCTTCAGTCCTGACCTTGTGTCTGATATCAAACACACAATACACAGCGCCAAAGGAACTCTTTTGCTCTGCGGCACCTCAGGCAGCGGCAGGACAACCACCCTATACAGTCTGCTGGCAGACGCTCTCCGGCACAAACAAATCGTGACTTTGGAAAATCCGGTTGAACACCCTCTGGCAGGCGCTAAACAAGTATGTGCGAATGAATCCAGTGGAATATCACGCTCCCTGTATCTGGAAACAATTTTCAGCGTGCAGCAGGACATTGTTTATGCCGGAGACATCCTTGACAGAAAAATCGCTGAAAATATACTGCAGGCCTCATTAAAAAACCGTTTGGTCATGGGATCCATGCACGCAAAAAGTTCCATTGCGGGCATCCGGCGCCTGTTGGACATGCCGGTCCCGCCTGACCTGGCCGCGACTGGCCTGTGCGGCGTCCTGACGCAAAAGCTTGTTCGCACCCTCTGCGATCATTGCCGGACCCCGCATGAGCCCAGCGAAGAGGATGCTCAAAAAATTCAGGCCCTCATTGGCCGGGAACCGGATTTTGTTTTGTACAAAGGCAAGGGGTGCGTCAAATGCCGCCGCACCGGATACCAAGGACGAATTGGGATATTCGAATTTTTGAAAATCACTGATCCTGTACGCGCCATCATCAGACAAAACCCGGACAGCGCCCAATTAAAAGAAGCTGTTGAAAAAAACACCATGAAAACGCTTCTGAATGATGCCATGGACAAACTTCAGCAGGGCATCACCACGTGGGAAGAAATCAAGCGGGTGATTCTCACTGACTGCGATGATCTCCCTGCTGCTTCAGGGGATGACTCACTTGCCGCTTCATTGCCGGACACAAATGACTTCAAAGGATTCAAAATTCACATATGCGATGATGAACCGGCTGTGGCGCATCTCTTTGAAAAACATTTGAAGCATCAAGGTTTTTGCACAAATGTCTCTTACAACGGCAAACAAGCCCTTGAAAAGATCGCTGTTGAAAAGCCTCATCTGCTGGTCATTGATGTCATGATGCCGGAACTGAACGGACTGGAAGTGATCAAAACACTGAAGCAAGACGTGACCACTGCTTTTATTCCCATTATGATCATTTCCAATAAAAACACAGCCCGGGACAAGCTGAAAGGATACGAATCAGGCACAGACGATTATCTGCCAAAACCGTTTTTACCGCAAGAACTGCTGATCAGGGTAAAATCTTTGCTCAAAAGAGTATATGTATGATGAGCAAAGGCCAATCCCATCCGGCGAGCAGGGACCATACCTCGCGGCATGGAGAGCATAGAGCATGGGAATTGACTGTTGGAGGATTTTATGGGCGACAACCTTAATCTGGCGGAATTGTTTCTGAAAGCCGGGCTCATTGACAAAGATGAGATGCAAATAGTGATTGAGGCCAATAAAAAGAATCCCGGAGAAAAAATCAGCGATACACTTGTGCGTCTGAAATTCGCCACTGAACAAGATGTGACCAAAGTGATTTCCCAGCAGTTCAACATTCCCTTTATAGACCTGTCCGGCACAGACATTGATCCCAAAGCCGTTCATTTTATCCCGCTGAGCCTGGCCAGCCAATCCAATATTTTCCCTGTCAGAGAAGAAGACAACATCCTGCTCCTGGCCATGAAAGACCCGCATGACATGGAAGCCATCAATATGGCAGGTTTTTCCTCAGGCCTGACCATCAAGCCATTTTTGGCAGCTGCCACACAAATCGAAAAAATGATTGTCCGCTATTATCATGTGGAAGAATCCATTGCGGATTACATGAAATCCATTGATACACCTCAGGGGATTGAACTCATCACAGACAGCCGCATGACAGAAATAGATTTGAAGGACTTAAGGAAAAAAAGCGAAGCTGTGCCCATCATTCAAATGGTCAATGCCCTGATTCATCAGGGCATCACCCAGAATGCCAGTGATATTCATATAGAACCGCAGGAAAAAATTATTTTTGTGCGCAACCGTATTGACGGCCTTCTTCACAAATCCCTGCAAATCCCCAAATGGGTCCAACCGGCTCTGATTTCCCGCATCAAAATCATGTCCGGCATGGACATCTCTGAAAAACGCGTGCCGCAGGATGGCCGTATAAAAATAAGGCTGGAAGAAAAAACCATTGATTTGCGCATTTCCTGCCTGCCAACACAGCACGGGGAAAAGATCGTGATCCGTGTTTTGGACACGAACAGAAAATTACTCACTATCGGAGAATTGGGCTTTCAGCCGGAACTGGCCGGACAAGTGGCCAATGTCATTAACCAGCCGCAAGGCATTCTGTTGGTCTGCGGACCCACAGGCAGCGGCAAAACCACAACATTGTACGGACTTTTGACTGAAATCGCCAAGAAGAGCCATAATATTGTCACTTTGGAAGATCCCATTGAATATGTTTTGTCAGGCGTTAACCAAGTCCAAATGAATGAAAAAGCCGGTCTGACTTTTGCCAAATCTCTCAGATCTGTGCTGCGACAGGACCCGAATGTGATCTTTGTGGGAGAAATTAGGGACAGTGAAACAGCAGAGATTGCTCTGAGGGCCTCCATGACAGGCCATTTGGTTTTCAGCACGCTTCATACAAATGACGCCGCCTCCACCATCAGCCGGATATTGGATCTTAAAATTGAACCCTATTTGGTGGCCTCTTCTGTCACAGGCATCCTGTCTCAGCGGCTGGTCAGGACCATATGCCCGCACTGCCGGGAAGAACACAACCCAGACCGCAAAATCATAAAAAAAATAGAGGACAAGCTGGGAGAAGAAATATACTTTCTTCTCTATCACGGCAAAGGCTGCGACAAATGCCAAAACACCGGCTATCAGGGACGCATGGGCATTCATGAGCTTCTCCTCATCACCCCTGAAATCCGTGAATCCATCCGCAACCAAACCGCTTCTGAAGGCAAGATTCGTCAATTGGCCAAGCAAGAAGGCATGAAAACAATCCTGGATGACGCGCTTGAAAAAGTCAAACAGGGCATGACCACCATCGAAGAAGTGGAAAGAGTTGTTATCTTTGCCGAGGAAAAGGATTCCTCTTCTTACCCCTTCATATGCCCGCAATGCAAAAAAAATATTGAAAAAGAGTGGAAAACATGCCCTTATTGCAGTTATATTTTATTGGGGGGCAGCGGAGCGGAACAAACAAAAGGCCAAGGCGTGCCTGACAGTACGGCAAGGGCGCTGATCAACAAAAATGCGCGTGTTCTTCCAATGCCTGAGTCCATCAGCATGCCCTTGCCGCCTCACAATGGGAACAATGATTTCAGCGGTTACAGAATACTGCTGGCAGATGATGATGAAGAAATCGGCCGAAGCCTGGTGATGCATTTGCTTAAAAATAAATTTGCCGTGAGCATAGCCACCAATGGCCGGGAAGCGTTGGACAATATTGCCAAAGAAAAGCCGCATCTGCTGCTCACGGACCTGGTGATGCCGAAAATGGATGGATATGAACTGATTCAAAAAGTACGGCAAAACAAAACCACGGCCTCGCTGCCCATTATTGTCTTGTCTCAAAAAGGAGCCGTGGAGGACAGGCTGAAAGGATTTGAGCTCGGATCAGATGATTATCTGCCCAAGCCGTTTGCACCGGATGAAATGTTGTTTAGAATTAAAGCGGTTCTCAAACGCACATACAGCATATAACTTATTTATTATTTATTTTTTTATACAATTTATTGAAAAAAAGTTACAATATAACCGCATTTCAAGAATCAACAATAACGAGGACTTAATATGGCACAAAAAATACTCATAGTGGATGATTCAAGATTAACCAGAGCGATTATCAAAAATGCTCTGTCAGAAGCAGGATTTGAAGTGGTTGGCGAGGCGGAAAACGGCCGTGTGGCTGTTGACATGTTCAACCAATTAAAACCTGACCTGATCACCATGGATCTGATTATGCCGGACGTGGACGGCATGCAAGCCACAAAAGAAATCCTGGGGAAAGACCCGCAAGCCAGGATTCTTGTGGTCACCTCACTGGGACAAAAACTTCTGGAAGAAGATGCCATGAAAACCGGCGCACGCGGCATGATTGCCAAACCTTTTCAGCCACAAGAACTCTTAAGCGCTGTCAAAGAAGTTCTTGACAAAACATCCTAACCCGGGTATACCGGGAATGTAAAATTCACTGGTGTGTATTAAAATGCAAAATAAAGATTTGAAATCTGCAAACAGCTTGTTTGCCGTCTAAACAAGGATTCACTATGGAAACAGTTAAATTGCCCCAAGAACAAATAGAAGATCTTATGGAAGTCGGAAATATCGGCGCTGGCAATGCTGCTTCAGGCTTGTCAGATCTCATCCATCACCGCTGTGTCATCGACATCCCCATGGTATCGTATGTCAACACGGAAGGCATAAAAAAAGTGCTTGAAATGGAAGACTCGTTTGTTGTGACCCTTCACATCAAAATCATGGGCGACATTCCAGCGCTCATGTTTGTGGTCATGAAAAGAATTTATGCGCAAACCATCGTCAAATACATGACCCGTGAAGGCATTGAGGCCGTCGGCCGGAACTTCAATTTCACCGCGCAATTTGCCCTCAAACAGCTCGGCGAACTTTTAACAAAATCATTTTTTGACGCCATCAATCAATTGCTCATGACCAAAGCCAAATACGCCATGCCGGAAATCATCATGGACAATTGGACATCAGCCGTGGATGCCATTATTAAGCTGGTCGGCAATTCCAACAAAGAGGTGGAACATTTGTTCATTCATTCCTCCTTTTTTGACCCGGAAAAAACTTTTGAAGGGAAATTTGTCTATGTGCTGAACATTGAATCACAAAAAATCATTCTGAACAGACTTAGAATGCTCCTAAACAGGTGAGGAAAAATGAGCTCAAAAATATTGGTTGTTGATGATTCAAGACTGGCGCGGACTCTGATCAAAAATGCGCTGAAAGCCTCCGGATTCGAAGTGGTGGGAGAAGCCCAAAACGGGCGGGAAGCCATTGAACTTTTCTCTCAGCTTAAGCCGGATCTGGTCACCATGGACATGATGATGCCTGAAGTGGACGGCATGGAAGCCACCAAGGAAATCATTAAAACAGATGCGCAAGCCAAAGTGATTATGATCACTTCAGTCAACCAGCAGCTGATGAATGAAGATTTTCAAAGTGTTGGCGCGCGCGCCACTTTGGCCAAACCTTTTGAACCACAAGACCTTGTCAATGCCATCAATGGCATACTCAGTTCTTAAGATACGACAGGATTCTACATGTAGCACATGTAGAAAATGTAGAATTTAGAACTGGCATGACAAAATAATTTCTAGAAACCTTCAGAATTTATGATACCGAAAATACTCATTGTGGATGATGCCCGGCTTACCCGGTTGATCATCAAAAACATACTCATCCAGGCCGGCTTCAATATTGTGGGTGAAGCTGTCAACGGACGTGAGGCCATTGACATGACCCGTCAATTGAAGCCTGATGTGGTCACGGTTGATCTGACCATGCCGGAAATGAATGGCATGGAATCCATCCAAGGCATTCTGGAAGCCCATGCCAAAGCCAGAATTTTGATTGTCACAGCGCTTGGCGGACAAAAACTCCTTCAAGAAGACGCGAAAAAAGCCGGTGCCTTGGGCATGATCAACAAACCCTTCAAACCAACTGAACTGCTGGGCGCCATTGACTCTCTCATGAAATATGAAACACCAAAACCAGCCGAATCCCTTATTGCACCCAGCAGTGAGATCCCGTCAGCTTTCATCAAATCTCAGCCCATCCCCTTGAGCGAAGAACAAATAGAAAACTTAATGGAAGTGGCCAATATTGGCTCCGGCAATGCAGCCTCGCAGATTTCAGAACTCATCCATGAACGGTGCCTCATCAGTCTGCCGCAAGTGGCTTATTCGGATTTTAAAACCATCGAAGAAATCATGAACCTCAATGACAGTTATGTGGCAGCGCTTCATATCAAAATCATGGAAGATATTCCGGCTGACATATTGGTGGCCATTAAAAGGTCTTACGCGCATTTCATTGTGAAACATCTCACAAAAGGAAGCGTTGACACTTCTGTCTCTGATCTCACATTCACCGCTCAATTCACTCTCAAGCAAATGGGAGAGCTCATGACACGCGCTTTTTCTAAAGCCATCAATGAATTCCTCTTAACTGACTCTACTTACAAACTCCCGGAAATCATATTGGACACTTGGACAACCACAACGGATTTTATTTATAAAAAGCTCACCCGCCCGGATGAGCTGCAAATGATTGTACACTGCGCGTTCTCAAACCCTGAAAAAAATTATGACGGGAAATTCGTGTACATCCTCAATCAATACGCCCAAAAAACCATCCTTGATAGAATCGAACTATTGTTGGACAGATAAAAAAGTCAAATTCTAAACTCTAAATCCTAAATAATAAAAACAAAAATGATATAATTTTGTTTATGAAACAGATCATATTTCCCTCTTATTGTGAAAATCCATTTGCCTATAAGAGGCGCCAAACCCGGATTGTCAAGGTGGGGCAAGTGGGCATAGGCGGGGACAATCCCATCCGCATACAATCCATGACCACCACGCGTGCTTCTGACACAGAAGCCACTGTGGCGCAAACCATTCAACTGGTCAATGCCGGATGTGAAATAGTCCGAATCACTGTACCAACAAAAGAAGAAGCCAAAAATCTAAAAAATATCACCCATACTCTTCGCTCCAAAAACATCCATGTTCCTTTGGTGGCAGACATCCATTTTCGTCCTGAAGCCGCCATGGAAGCGGCTGACCATGTGGACAAAATACGCATTAATCCCGGAAATTTTGATCTGGAGAAACGCTTTTCTCCCCTTGTGCTCAAGCTAAAATCCCTGGGCCGGGCGCTGCGTATTGGCGTCAATCATGGATCTCTTTCACCCCGTATTATGAATCACTACGGAGACACGCCTGAAGGCATGGTGGAATCCGCTCTGGAATTCATACGCGTATGTGAGCAACACCACTTCCACGATATTGTTGTGTCCATGAAAGCCTCCAACCCCAAAATCACGATCGCAGCGTACCGTCTTATGGCTGCGCGCCTGACGCAGGGACAAATGAACTACCCTTTTCATTTGGGCGTCACAGAAGCCGGTGAAGGAGAAGACGGCCGCATCAAATCCGCCATTGGCATTGGCAGCCTCTTGGAAGACGGGATCGGCGACACCATCCGCGTTTCACTCACAGAAAACCCTGAATGCGAGATCCCAGTGGCCAAAGAGATTGCTGAGATGTATTCAAAAGTTCGAAGTGCGGTCTTCCGCGAGACACTCTGCTGTGCATCCTGGCAGAATCCGACGTTTTGCAAGGGCCGGCCTGCGCCTTCGAAATCCGAAGCGCAAAGTAAAAAACAAAACACACAAGAATCACAGAATAGCTCACAATCGTCTTTCAGCTTAAACTATATACGCAATGCGTATGCCTATACCAGGCGGGAATCACGGGAAATCCAAATCGGCCCCATTCGCTTAGGAGGGAAACAACCCATCAGAACGTTGGCTTCTCTTTCATGCAAAAATCTCCCACAAGCCAGTGAATATGAAAAATCCGAAGACAAACATCCCATTGAAATTTTGGAATGCCCTGTTAAGACCCGGCATGACATCGCATCACTGCAGAATTTTAAGTCAGCGAACGAAAAAACAGGCGTCCTTGCACGGCTCAAAGGGCCGGACGCTCTGATGGATAAGCTCATGGACGCCGCAGATGCGGTTCTCTTCACCTCTGTCGACAAAAAAACCCAAAAACTCATCACGCGCCACCGCCAAAAAGCTTTCTTTCTCGAAGCAGACAATGCCAAAGATCTTCTTCAACTGGCAAAAGCGGTTTCCCCCTATTCACAAAACATCATATTGACCATTACAGGAAGAAACCATTCCACTCTCATTCGCCAAATCAGACGACTGGCCACATATCCTTTGGTCAAGGAACCCAATTTTCCCATTCACATCAAAAGCGATTTATCTGATAACCTGCTCCGAAATGCCATTCTCTTTGGCGCATTGCTCTGTGACGGATTGGGCGACTCTGTTCAAATACCCATTATGAAAAAGAATCTTAAGAATTCCATGGAATTAATCTATAATATACTTCAGGGCGCTGGCGCGCGAGTCACCAAGGCCGAATATGTGTCTTGCCCGGCATGCGGCAGAACCCTGTTTGATATACAAAAAGTAACAGAGCGGATAAAATCCAAGACAAAACATCTCAAAAACGTTAAAATTGCTGTGATGGGATGCATTGTGAACGGTCCCGGTGAAATGGCAGATGCGGATTTTGGTTATGTGGGCGCAGGTCCGGATAAGATCAATTTGTACGCCGGCAAAAACTGCATTGAAAAAAACATCCCTATGGCCCATGCAGAAGACAAGCTCATAGAGCTCATCAAACAAAATGGGAAATGGACAGAACAAGGCTAAAACTCTAAACACTAAATTCTAAACCCTAAACCGGATAAACTGGAAATAACCAAATTTCAAGGAACAATAACCAAATAATAGCCAATAACCAAGATACAATAATCAAACAAAGGCCAACCTCATGAACAACACTGACCCAAAAAAACCTCTGCTTCAGGCGAACAGACAAACGGTTTTTCGCGTTTTCTTTTTCAGTGTTTTTCTTTTCCTGATTTACCAGCTCATTCAGATTCTTTCCCCCTTTTTCACAGCCATTATGGCGGCTGTCACACTGACCTTGGTGTTTTATCCGCTGCATGCGCACATGTGCCAAAAGCTGACGTGCAAAACCAACCTGGCCGCAGGCATCAGCACCGGCTTCATCCTTTTTATTGTGATTGTCCCAACCATTTTGTTCTTATGGCTGTTCATGAAAGAAGCTTCAGCGCTTTACCCTTTTGTACAAAATCAGCTCTCTGAGCTAAAGATCACACCGCCTGAGATGCTGAGAGAAAAATTTCCCGCCTTGGTGCTCTTAAAAGACAAAATCCACCATTTTCTTGTGTCCTGGCAAATAGACCCTCAGGACATCATTCTCAAAAACATAGACCAGATCGGCACCCAAATTTCTGCATACGGCGCGCGTATTGTGAAAAACGTGTTCTTCTTTATATTTGATATTATCATCATTGTCTTCTGCTTATTCTTCTGCTTTCGTGACGGTGAAAAAATAGTCAATTTTATTGTGGAACTCATTCCCATGGAAAAAACGCACAAAGAACACATTGCTGAAAGACTGGACCAAACACTCTCAGCGGTTGTGCGCGGCACTTTTATCACAGCCTTTGTGCAGGGCATACTGGCTGGCGCCGGCTATGCCGTGGCAGGCGTCAACTTTGCCGTGGTACTGGGGTTTACCACAGCCTTCACAGCTTTGATTCCGTTCGTGGGCGCTGCAGCTGTCTGGATATCTGTCAGTATTTTTCTTGTCATCAAAGGATACATTTTGAAAGCTGTACTGCTTAGTATTTGGGGAGCGGCTGTGGTCAGTTTGGTGGACAACATTATGAAGCCCTATCTGATCGGACAAAAAGCCAAACTTCCTATTTTCCTCTTGTTTTTTGGTATTCTGGGCGGATTGCAGGTTTATGGATTTATAGGTATCATAATAGGGCCTTTGATGATTGCCAGTGTCCTGGCATTTGCTAAGATTTATAAAGCTCAAATCCATAAGGGCAAAGGATTGACAACTTGAAACAATTTTAGATTTGCGGTTTTTGATTGAAAAACGCGAAAACATTCCGTTGCGCTGTAGGGAACGGTCGCGACCGTTCCCTACAACAAATATTTTTCAATCAAAAATCGCAAATCTAAAATCAAAAATATTCATAAAGGACCCTTTATGACACAAACATTGCCTTTCATCACAACGCGGCGGCATCATTCGATCAAATACCTGAAAGACATACGGGACGGGATCGACAAACGTTTCGTTTTCTGCGAAGGACTCAAACCTGCGCATGAGCTGACAAAATCCTCATGGAAAATCATTGAATACTTTGCCACCAAAGCATTACACAGAAGTGAAAAAGGCTCTGCCTTACTCCGGCTGCCGCAATTTTCCGGCGTAACCGGCACATTGCTCAGCGAAGATGTCATGTCTTTTGTGTCTGACCTGACAGCCCCGCCCGGTCTGATTGTTATTGCGGAACGGCCTTCTGTCACGTTTCCCACCTTTATGAAAGAGGAACTGGCGCACAATCACACTCCATTGTTTGTGGTATTGGGGGGATTGCAGCTTCCCAACAATTCCGGGGCTGTCATGCGCGTGGCTGAAGCCGCCGGCGTTAATGCAGTTTTTCACTGCCATGGAGGAATTGACCCACTGGGGCCTAAATCCTTACGCGCCTCAGCCGGCAGTGTTTTCCGGATACCATTGTTCACAGGGTATTCATTCGGTGATTGGATCAAAAAACTTATTGAAAAAAATATTGCATGCGTGGCAGCTGACCCGCATGGAGACACATCGTATATGGATTGGGATTGGACAAAAGGCACAGCCCTTTTATTGGGCTCTGAAGGGCAAGGGATCAAAAAACTCATCAAAAACGTCAGAAACCACATTCACACCGTGCGGGTCCCCATGAAAAAACCCGTGCAATCTCTGAATGTCTCAGTCACAGCCGGCATTCTGCTCTATGAAGCCCAAAGACAGAGGGCAAAGAAGTAAAAGAGTGACCGGTCATCGGTCAAAACAAAAAACATTCCTGCTTTTGATAAACAACTGATTATTGGTTACTTTTTTTAGTATTCGCGTATCTTTGCATCAAATCACGTTCCTGGCGGGTCAGGCTGTCAGCGCCTTTTTGAAGAACTTTGTCCAAAATCCGGTCCACTTCCTGGCTTAAATCATGAAACTGCACTTGATGTTTCCGTCTTTCTTTTTCTGCCCATTTGGACAACAATTTATTCAAAAGTCCCCTGATATGAAAATCCCCCCATTTCAAATAAAGAAAACCCGTGAGCATACCGCCCAAATGCGCCAAATTGGCAATGCCGGTTCTGGCGCCTGAATAAGCAAAAGCCATTTCCATGACAGCGAACAAAATAATGGCATATCGTGCGCGCATGGGAAACAGGAAAAACACATAAATAATATCATAGGGAAAAATAAGGCCATAGGCTGTGATCACGCCCAAAATCGCAGCAGAAGCGCCCACAATAGGCGTAAAATCATTCGGGCTCAACAACACATTGAAAACAGCCCCGCCCACCCCGCACAAAATATAAAACCTTAAAAACGCAGAAGACCGCATGACCCGCTCAATGCTTTGCCCGAAAAACCACAAAATATACATATTGAAAAGCAAATGCAAAAGATTCCCGTGCAAAAACATATACGAAAAAATCTGCCAGGCCCAAAACTCCCGGACAACCTTGGCCGGGGTCAGCCCAAAATACATAATCATGCCACTGCCCATGATCATCTGCAGCACAAATACCGCCACATTCACCAAAATCAATCTCCGCACCACCGGCGGCAATAAATTAAAAGCATTTGGATAGCTCATGTTAATAAATTTTCAATTTTAGATTTTCGATTTTACAAAGAATTCCACAGCCAAAGGCTGCCAATTTCGTGCCTGAAGGGCACTAATTTCGTCCGCTGCCTTTGGGCGGACTAATTTCAAAGTCATTTAACTTCTCCATTTCCGCCCAATTCTTTCCTGTTTTTAAATCCACCGCCACAGGCACATCCAGCGTCAAAGCCTTTTCCATTTTCTCCCGGATCAATGGCGCCGCTTTTTCAAGTTCTTTTTCAGGCACTTCAAACAAAAGATCATCATGCACTTGCAAAAGCATGCGTGTGGACCATTTCTTGGTCTGAATCATTTGAGCCACATCCCGCATGGCCACTTTAATGATATCAGCGCTGGTCCCCTGGATAGGCGTGTTCATGGCGGTTCTTTCTGAAAAACCCCGCACCGCTTTATTGGACGACTGTATATCAGGCAAATAACGAATCCGGTTCAACAGTGTGGTCACATAACCATCCTGCCTGGCCTTGTCCAAAGTGGCCTGAACCCATTTTTGAATCCCGGCATACCGAAGAAAATACTTATCAATATAATCCTGCGCCTGCGCCATGGGAATGCCCAGCTGCTGGGACAACCCAAAAGACGTTTGGCCGTACACAATGCCAAAATTCACGGATTTGGCCACGCGGCGCTGTTCCTCATCCACATTTTGTGACGGGGCAAGATCAAAAATCTCGCGCGCTGTGGCAGAATGCACATCCTCTCCGCGGTGAAATGCTTGTCCAAGGGCCGGGTCCTTGGACACATGCGCCAAAACGCGCAAATCAATCTGAGAATAATCCGCTGACAAAAATACAAAACCTTTTGCCGGCACAAAAGATTTTCTGATCAGCCGGCCGTGTTCCGAACGGATCGGAATGTTTTGAAGATTGGGATCACTGCTGGACAAACGGCCGGTGGCTGTGATGGCCTGGTTAAAGCTGCTGTGCACCCGGCCGGTGTCTTCCTGCGTTTGCATCAAAAGAGCATCAATATAGGTGGACTTTAATTTTGACAGTTCCCTGTATTCCAGCAGTTTGGCAGGCAAAGGGTGCTGTTTGGACAGCTGGCGCAAAACTTCTTCATCCGTTGAAAATCCTGTTTTTGTTTTGCGAATCACCGGCAGTTTCATCTCTTCGAAAAGCAAAACCGACAATTGCTTGGGAGAATTCAAATTCAATGCATGCCCGGCCATTTTAAACATCTCATTTTCCAAAGCCGCTATATCCTGTTTGAATGTCTGCTGAAGCCCCCGAAGATAGTTCAAATCAATCTGAATCCCGGTTTTTTCCATGTCAGCCAAAATTGTCAAAAGAGGCATTTCCACATCAAAAAACAAGGCATCCAGTTTTTTCTCTTTCAGCTGCGGGAGCATCTGCTTCTTTAACCGCAGAACCACCTCTGCATCAGCGCCTGCGTATTGCGCGGCTTTGGATACATCCACCTGATCCATGGTGATTTGCTTGGCCCCTTTGCCAAGCAGCTCGTCAATGGCTGTCATGGATTCACCCAAAAGATCCAATGACAACTGCTTTAAGCTGTGAGAAAAACGGGAAGGGTTCAAACAATATGACGCCAAAAGCGTGTCAAAACAAATCCCTCTTAACAACAATCCATTCTGTTGAAGCACAAGGAAATCATATTTTAAGTTTTGACCGGTCTTGGGCAATTGATCATCTTCTAGAAACGGACCGACAACCTGCTTCACTTTTGACAAAGACAATTGATTGGGACACCCCAGATAAGAATGCTTCAAAGGAATATACCAAGCCGCTCTTGACTGAACCGCTAAAGAAATTCCCACCAAATCACAGGACAAGGGGTCTGTGCCTGTTGTCTCCACATCCACAGACAATTCCTCGGCGCCGGATAATTCTTTTTTCAAATCATTCAAATCCTGTTCAGACAAAACAACGCGCACCTGACAAGAGGCATTGGCGCTGGCAGGCGCTGCAGAAAACATCTCTTTTAACAGTGAAACGAACTCAAACCGCTTGAACATCCCTGTGAGTTTTTTCACATCCGGAGGCTTAACAGAACAATCCAAAGCTGAAAACCCCACAGGCGCGTGCCGGTCCAGAATCACCAAATCACGGCTCATCATGGCCTGGTCTTTATGTTTTTCTAATTTTTCGCGGATTGCCGGCTTCAAATCATCTAAGTGCGTATACGCGCCATCCAATGACCCGCATTGATGCAAAACCTGAACAGCTGTTTTTTCCCCAATACCCGGTACACCCGGCACATTATCACTCGCGTCTCCGGTCAGCGCAAAAAAATCAATCATTTGATCAGGCCTGAGTTTATATTTCTTTTCCACCTCAGCGCAAGTATACTGAATGCCCTTATGTTCATTCAAAACAGTGATTTGTTCATTCACCAATTGAAAAGTGTCTTTATCCCCGCTCACAATCACCACTGTCAACCCATTGTCAGCCCCCTCATGCGCCAAAGTGGCGATCAAATCATCTGCCTCATAGCCCTCCTTGGCTGCCACAGGAAAACCCCAGGCCGCTGCCAATTCTTTGCACAGCGGCAGCTGAAATTTTAACTCATCATCAATCTCTTTGCGATGGGCCTTGTAAGCCTCAAAAGCCTTGTGACGAAAAGTCGGCGCAGGCGTGTCAAAACACACCGCCATGTAATCCGGCTTTTCCTGTCTCATCATTTTGAGAAGCATTTTCGCAAACCCAAATATGGCATGCACGGGTTCGCCATGGGAATTACTCAAAGGCGGGAAGGCATGATACGCCCGATGAATATAAGCGTTGCCGTCGATAAGATAAAGGGATTTTTTGTAAGACATAAAAATAGAAATTAGAAATTGGGAAAGACAATCTGGACGTTGACATGGTTTTCAGAGATCATCACAAAAAACTGCTTTTGTCATCCTGAGCAACAGCGGGTCAATTCATTCAGTTAATAATCTGCCTATTGTTTTCCGCCATTGACGCTCATAGCTGGCATCAAAACCCACCCATTTCTGCGCAATGCGCCCTTTCTGATCAACAGCAAAAAAGGTGGGGATACCTCTGACGCCGTATTCTTGGGCTGCGCGGCCGTCTGTTCCCAAAAGAACCATATAAGGAATTTCTTTTTTCTGGGCAAAATCTGACACAACCGATGGGTTTTGATCCACGCTGATCCCCACCACCTCCACACCAGAAGACTTGTATTCCTCATAAAACTCAATCAAAGCCGGAATAGACATCCGGCACGGAGGACACCATGTGGCCCAAAAATCCAAAAGCACCACCTTGCCCTTTAAGCTTTCCAAAGACACCATTTGCCCATCCAAAGTCATCAGCTCAAACCCTGGCGCGGTCTGACGCGCTGAAGGACTGATCAGGTCAGCTGACTCATTTTTCATCCCGCCACAACCACAAAAAACAGCGGCTGTGATTAACACACAAAATAATTTCTTTTTCATTTGATTTCCTTTGCGTCAGATTCTTAGATCAGGTTATCCAACTTGTTTTTCAAATCGCGTTTGGTCTGAATCCCCACCAACTGATCCACAAGCTCTCCGTTTTTAAACAAAAGAATCGTGGGAATAGATGAAATAGAATAACGGGATGCAATGCCTGGATTGTCATCCACATTGACTTTTCCAATCACAGCCTTGCCTTCATACTCCTTGGACAGCTCTTCCACAACAGGGGCCAGCATACGGCAAGGGCCGCACCACGGCGCCCAAAAATCAATAAGTCCTGGTTTGGACGATTTCAAAACTTGATTCTCGAAATTTTTATCAGTAATCTCCATGCCCATAAACAAAATCTCCTTATCACAATAAAATAAAAAGCCCTATAAGAACAGTTTAACACAAGCAAAAAATGGTGTCAATGTTATTAGTTATTAGTTATTCGTAATTAGTAATTGGTAATTTGTAATCAGTTATATGAGGGGTAGCGGAGTTTTATAGGTTCTTTTTCGGTTATTTTGTAATTGCCCCATTCATGGGGCGCATCTTAGATGGGTTTTAGTTCTGAAGAGCCCGATAAATCTATCCATATCCGGCTTTAGACGGAGAGCAATCACAAAAACTCCGCGACCCCTCAGCTATACAAGTTTTTAGGAACTCAGCCAAATGCATGGCTTGGATTTTTGATTTGGCTCTTTTTAATCCGAATTGCAGCTGCAGCAAACAGGACACGCTGGAAGTCAAAACCACATCAGCGCCAGTGCTCATAATATTTCTGATTTTCCGGTCCAAAACTGACCGGGAAATCCCTGGCTGCAAAAAACAATAAGTCCCGCCGGCGCCGCAGCATTGATCCGCTTCAGGCAATTCCACATAATCCACACCCGGTAAATTTTTCAGGATCTCACGAGGCTGGTTCACAATTTTTTGCGCATAACGCGCTTTGCAGGGATCGTGATATGTGACTTTGATGGGGAGATGGGGAGAGGGGGAGACAGGGAGAAAAAGCCGAGGCACAAGCCACTCGGTTAAATCGCGGCAGCGGGCAGATACGCTCGCTGCTCTTTGCTGCCATTGAGGCTCTTCAGAAAATAATTCCGGGTAAGACTTCACAGTGGCGGCACACGAAGAATCATCAAAAAGAATCATTGCCTTGGGGAATCCTTCCAAAAGCATGATATTCCTTCTGGCCAATTCCCTGGCAGCAGACAAATCACCCAAACTCTGCGCCGGCAAGCCACAACACAGATTTGGCGCATATCCAAATGAAATGTCTTGTTTTTGTAAAAAACAGGCAGCTGCTTTACTGACTTCTGGCTTCAAATAATTCGGCCCGCAGCCCAAGAACTGAACCACATCAGCATCTTCCGGCGCTGGCTTTAAAATAGAACGTAAAAATTTCCCGGGCACTTTGCGCACAATCTCCTGTGCCGCGCTCAAATGAGGGCTCACCAAAGACAGCAAACCTGTGTGGTACAAAACCCAGCCCAATCCCACACGTTTACCCCAATAAAGCGTTTTTAAAAACAACTCAAAAATCCGAGGGCGCGGCAGCAGAAACCGCAAAACAAATTTTAAAACAAAAGGCTCCCCGCCTGATTCCATGATTTTTTCCCGGCCGGAGCACATCAGCTTGGCTGTGGGGACTTCTGCAAAACAAACAGATGTACAAATCCCGCACAAAAGACATGTGTCCAGCATGGGCTTTGCGTCATGGGCATCCATTAAACGCTCTTCTATCAACGCCCGAAAAATCTGATTGCGCCCTCTCGGAGAAAACCCCTCATTCCCAGTGCCCAAATAAGTCGGGCATTGAGACGTACAAAGCCCGCACCGATTACAATGAAGCAAATCATTGTAAACATCCTTATCGGCTCTCTTGTCCAAATCAGGCACACACGTATTGATATAAGGTTTATGGTCCATACACACTATCTGCCAAGCTGTTTATCTGTTTTTGTAATTGCCCTCCGTCTAAAGCCGGATATGGCTAGATTCATCGGGCGTTTTTGAGTTTTACATCCGCTTTTGTAATTGCCCGATTCATCGGGCGTTTTTGAGCTTTTCATCTGCTTTTGTAATTGCCCGATTCATCGGGCGTTTTTGAGCTTTTCATCTGCTAAAAAAATAACTCTGCCTCCTGAAAAAACAATCAATCAAACACAACAGGATTAAAAACATTCTCCTGATCAAAAACACGTTTAATCTTTCTGCACAAAGGAACATTGGCCCACGCAAAACACACCTTCTCCCCATCTCCCTGTCTCCCCATCTCCCCGTCTCGCCCTTCATCCCTCTCGCCTTTTGCATACAATCTTAATGTCACTTCCACAATCACACCCAGTGTTCCCCAAGCGCCCAAAAACAGTTTGGCCGCATCATAACCCGCCACATTCTTCACCACTTTCCCGCCAAACTCAACCACATCTCCATTGGCCAAAACAGCCTTAAGCCCAATCACCTGATCGCGCAAGTCAGGCAGCAAACTGGACCGTGTGGACAAAATCCCCCCCAGAGTCCCTACCCCCCTCACGCACACAAATTGATTGGCCGGCTTCAACACTTTATCCAAATCACCCAATGTCGCGCCTGCCTGAACTGTCAGGGTAAAATTATCTTTATCATGATCCACAATCTTATTTAAGCCATCCAAAACCAAGACCCTTGCCCCATCCGGCACAACAAACCCTTTTGTGCCTTTGCCTTTTAAAAACAATGTTTCCTTTTTTTCTGCTGCCTCTTGGCACAAGGACTGTAAATGCGCAATATTCCGTATCTGAATCACCTGCCCTGATCGGGCGGGGGCAAGCCCCGCCCGTACAGACCATTTGGAATCTGCACCATCAATTTCGTCCGGCCGGCTTTTGGCCGGATCAATTTCGCGCCCAAAGGGCGCCAATTTCGTCCGCCATGCCTTCTTGGCGGGCCAATTTCTATCAACTTTTCTCTCTGGCAGTATTTTCCCCGCATTGAACAAATGCCCCGGATCCAGCGCTTCTTTAATCCGCTGAAAAACATCAAGCGTCTCTGCTGAAAAAACCCACTTCATGGCCTCTCTCTTGTCCAGGCCAATGCCATGCTCGCCGGACAAAGACCCGCCCAAATCCACGCACACCCGCATCATCTCATATCCCGCGGCTTTCACGCGCTTGGTCTGCGCCGGATAACGTTCATCAAAAATCATATTGGGATGAAGATTCCCATCGCCCAAATGGCCAATCAGCCCCATCCGAATATTCTCCCGTGCGGCAATGGCCCGGATCTGCTTCACCGCTTCAGGCAGCCGTGTTCTTGGCACCACCCCGTCTTCCACCAATACATTGGGCATCAAACGGGCCATGGCCGGATAAGCCCCTTTTCTCCCCTGCCAAAGTTTCTCCCGCTCCTGCTCATCTTTGGCTTCACGATATTCTTGGCAGCCATTTTTTTGACAGATTTCTCTAATTGCATTAATTTCCTGCTGCAATTTTTGTACGGGCTGGGCATGCCCAGCCTCTACGACATTTCTCTTTGCCATATGCCATAAATCATCCACTTCAATCAGCAAAACAGCTTCAGCGTCTTGGGGATAACCCGCATGAACAAACGCCTCAGTGGCTTGCACTGTGACCCGGTCAATAAACTCCAACGTGGTCGGCACAATCCCGGCTGACACAATGTCCGTGACTGACTGAACAGCAGTCCCTATTGATCCAAAGGACACAAGCAAAGTCCGAATTTCCGTAGGCACAGGCAAAAGTCCCACCTGAATTTTAGTAATCAACCCCAAAGTGCCTTCTGAACCCACAAAAAGTCCTGTCATGTCATACCCGGGGTCATCCACAGAGGTTCGGACCAATTCGCCGTCATAAAGAACCATCTCAAGCGCTTTCACATGATTTGATGTCACCCCGTATTTCAAACAATGAGGCCCGCCTGCATTGGTGCCCACATTCCCGCCCAAAGTACACGCCTTTTGACTGGACGGGTCAGGCGCATAAAAAAGCCCGTGCGGCTCCAAAGCCTTTTGCAAATGACTGTTAATCACGCCTGGTTCCACCCAGGCTGTATGCTGCTCAGCCTGAATATCCAAAATCTTGTTCATCCTGGAAAAATGCATCACCATCCCGCGCTTCACCGGCACAGTGCTGCCGCACAAACCAGTGCCTGCCCCGCGCGCAGTCACAGGGATTTTGTATTGAGATGCCAATTGTACAGCTTTCTGCACATCGGCCGTGCACTGCGGCAAAACCACCACATCCGGCAAACCTCTGTCCACAGCCCCGTCAAAAGAATAGAGCAGGCGCATCCCGGCGGAATCCAACACCTGATCCGGCCCTAATATTTTTCTCAGTTTCTCAATAAATTTTATATTCATATTTTTATATGCCCGGTCATGGCAAAGAACGGAGTTCAGACTCATATTTTTTGATGAAATTGTAACCCTGGGGTCGAGTGGCCCAGAGGGATCTCACCTCCAGGCTCTCACAGATCCGTACATGAGTCTCTCGATTCATACGGCTCTTACTGTTCGGCCATTCTCA
>JANQER010000268.1 GCA_028278255.1 Elusimicrobiota bacterium
TTCATCCAAAGATTTCCGCATTTCTTTTTCTTTGTCCCTCAATTTGGCGGCCTTTTCATATTCCTGGGCCGCAATAGCGCCTTCTTTATCCTTTGTCACATTCTCAATTTCCAATTCCCTGTCTTTCATCTCCTGCGGTCTCTGTGTCACCTGCAGGCGGGAACGGCTGCCGGCTTCATCAATCAAATCTATGGCTTTATCCGGTAAAAACCGATCAGTGATGTACCGCTCAGCCAAATCCGCAGATTGCTGAAGCGCATCATCACTGAATTTGACTTTATGATGAGTTTCATATCTCTCTTTCAAACCCTTTAAAATCTCCACAGTCTCTTCGACACTGGGAGGATCAACCATGATGGGCTGAAATCGGCGTTCCAGAGCCGCGTCGTGCTCGATATACTTGCGGTATTCATCCAATGTGGTGGCACCAATACATTGCAACTCTCCGCGCGCCAAAGATGGTTTGAGCATATTGGAAGCATCTATGGCCCCTTCAGCAGCGCCAGCCCCAATCACTGTATGAAGTTCATCAATAAAAAGAATAATGTGATTCTTTGCCCGGCGAATTTCTTCCATAATATTCTTCAATCTCTGTTCAAATTCTCCGCGATATTTTGTTCCAGCCACAACGGCCGCCAAATCAAGTGTCATCACGCGCTTGCCTGTTAAAAGCTCAGGCGCTTCATCGGAAGACAACCGCTGCGCCAGCCCCTCTACGATGGCTGTTTTCCCCACTCCCGGATCACCGATTAAAATGGGATTATTTTTTGTTCTTCGCAGCAAAATCTGAATCACACGCTCAATTTCATTTTCCCGTCCAATCACTGGATCCAGCTTGGACTCCTTTGCCATTTGCGTTAAATCCCTGCCAAATTCATCAAGTGTCGGTGTCTTGGATTTTGCACGAGACTGTGTCTGTGGAGCATGATGGGGTGCAGCGGAAGGAGATGAGGATTGTCCGCTCCCAGCTGACGGGGAATGTCCTTCTCCCAATAAAGAAATCACTTCTTCCCTCACCACATCCAAACGCACGCCTATATTCTCCAAAACACGGGCAGCCACACCCTCTTCCTCGCGAATGAGTCCCAAAAGCAAATGCTCTGTCCCCACATAATTATGTCCCATGTTTTGGGCTTCTTCGACAGCCAACTCCAAAACTTTTTTGGCGCGTGGCGTGAATGGGATTTCTCCCAATAGCATCACATTATCACCTGTCCCGACTATTTTCTCAATCTCGCCGCGCACTCGTCTTAAATCCACGCCTAAATTGGCCAAAACTTGCGCTGCCACGCCTTCTCCCAATGCAATCAAGCCCAAAAGCAAATGTTCTGTCCCCACATAATCGTGGTTTAAACGCTTGGCTTCCTCTTGCGCAATTAAAATAACGCGCTGCGCGCGTTCTGTAAATCTATTAGACATTCCGTTCCTCCAAATAAATGCTAGTCCAAAAATCGATTTTATGATAACAGAACTAGCCTGCCCAAGTCTTGCTTATATTATCATTGACTATAAATGCTTCGAAAATAATTTTAATCCCTTTTTATATCAAAGTCAATTATAATTATTATTATATTAAATATTGAAACAAAAAAGTATAAATATCGAGATGAGTCAAAAAACAAAATCTGCTTTTCAATCATAAACCACGAATCGAAAAATGAAAATCAAATAAGAACCCCTTCTCTGGCTGTCAAATCCCGAAAAGACTGAATCAATTCCTTGGTAATGGGACCTGGCCGGCCATCTCCGATTGTCCGCGTGTCCACACAAACAACAGGAACCACCTCTGCGGCTGTTCCTGTCAAAAACACTTCATCCGCAGTGAATAAATCAAAAGGCGTAAAAAGCTTTTCCTCCACCCTCCGCCCTTGCGCTTTGGCCATCTCTATCACACATCGACGCGTAATTCCATCCAATGCCCCAGCCGCATGAGGAGGCGTGACCAGTCCGCCGTCCCTAATATAAAAAACATTGTCCCCGGTACATTCCGCCACATATCCTTCCAAATTCAACATAATGGCTTCAGACACTTTGGCCTGAATGGCTTCGATTTTGGCCAAAATATTGTTCAAATAATTCAAAGATTTGATATTGGGGCTCATGGCCTGCGGGCTGTTCCGGCGCGTGCACACTGTTGAAATGGCCAAACCCTTTGAATAACATGTCTCAGGATAAAGTGCAATCTTATCAGCAATAATAATCACTGACGGCTTTGGACATTTCAGCGGATCCAGCCCCAAATCTCCTTCTCCGCGCGTCACAATTAAGCGGATATAAGCGTCTTTTAAATTGTTGACCCTCAGTGTCTGTAAAACAACCTCCTGAAGTTCATTTTTAGACATTTTCATATCAAGCACAATGGCTCTGGCTGATCTGTATAATCTGTCCAAATGTTCTTCCAATTTAAACACCCGTCCATTATAAGCACGAATACCCTCAAACACGCCATCACCATATAGCAGCCCATGATCAAACACAGAAATCACTGCTTTTTCTTTTGGCACAAATTTTCCATTTAAATATATTTGCATTGTTTGTAAGTCCTCTGTGGATTTTTTTGATTCTTTCCCAATGTGTCTTAAATTATATGTTTTTAATTTCTAATATCCAATTTCCAATATCTATTATGATTCTTTCATCTTCCCATCTAACAAAACCAAACGTCTGTCTGCTTGTGCAGCCAAGGATTCATTGTGTGTCACCAGAACCAAAGCAGTTGAACGAGCTTTCACTTCTTCTTTCAATAGTTTTTCCACTTCCTCCCCAACCCCTCTGTCCAAATTCCCGGTTGGTTCATCAGCCAGAATCAAAGATGGTTCCCCCACCAAAGCCCTGGCCAAAGCCACACGCTGCTGCTCCCCACCGGATGTTTCAAAAGGACGGTGATGAAAACGATGCCCCAAACCCAATCTCTCCAACAAAGGCCTGGATTTGGCTTCCGCAGCGACCCGCGTCCATCGCCGGATCATTAAAGGCATCATCACATTTTCCAAGATAGAGAATTCAGGCAAAAGATGATGAAATTGAAAAAGAAATCCAATCTGCTCATTGCGTATTCGTGCGCGCGCATTGTCTGTCTGTTCAACAGGATTTTTGCCAAAAAGAAAAAAATCTCCCCCGGAAAGAGGCGTCATTAAGCCCAACACATGCAGCAATGTGGATTTCCCGGCGCCGGAAGGTCCCCACACGCACACAATTTCACCAGGATCCACCTCAAAACTCACGTCTTTAATAACTTCAACATCACCAAACTTCTTTTTTAAATTTTTGACAGAAACAATTGGATTCATTTTCTCTTTGCCTGAACGGGCGGGGAAACCCCGCCCCTACGACCATGCTTTTAATTTCCAATTTCAAATTTCTATATCAATACTTCGGCCTTCGTACTTTTACAACTGTCTTATCGCGTCTAATGCATCTAACTTTGATGCCAATCTTGACGGATAAAGCGCTGCCAATAGAACAATCACAAAAGCTGCCACAGCCACCAGGGCCACATCAGTGCCCACAATTTTCACAGGCAGCGTCTCCACATAATACACATCAGCCGGCAGCTGAATAAACTGATATTGTTTTAACATAAAAGAAATCACCAGACCCAAGACCACCCCAGCGCCTGTCCCAAGGATTCCCATCAACAATCCTTTATACAAAAAAATACGCTGAATAGACCATGGTGTGGCCCCCATGGCCTTCAGAATACCGATTTCACGCACTTTCTGTGCCGTGACCAAAATCAAGTTAGACACAATCGTAAATGCCGCCACAATGGTGATCAACGTCAAAATTAAGAACATAACAACTTTCTCCAGCTTTAATGCTGAAAAAAGATTGCGGTTCATTGACAGCCACGACCGCACCCGTCCTGAAGACCCTAAATTCCTTTGAACACGAAATGTTGTGCCAATGACATCATCCGGATCCTGCACTCTGACGCCCAATCCAGTCATTCTCTTCTTCATTTGAAACACAGTTTGGGCTGTTTCAAGCGAAATCACTGCCAAAGAAGAATCATAATCATATAACCCTGTCTCTAAAACACCGGCAACAGAAAAAGAAAACAAAGCCGGCATATTCATAAATGATCCCAGGCTGGCTGTCGGCACTGTGATCAATACTTCATCTCCCAACCCCACACGGAGTTTTTTGGCCAGCTCTTTTCCCAAAAAAACAGGCGGCTCTCCCTCTTCTGCCTTCAAACTCTCCCATTCCCCATGTATGACTCTCTGATGAAGATCTGTCACAAGCGATTCTTTTTCAGGAGACACGCCTTTCACCACAACCCCCTGGGTCACAGACCCTCTCTTCACAATGGCCTGCTCCATCACAAAAGGGGCCCATGCTGTTACTTCCGGCACTTCATCAAACAAATAGGACCAATCTCCTGCAGGCAAATACCCTTGAGCGCCCATCACCATTAAATGCGGCTGTGCCCCTAAAATTTTGTTGCGAATATCTTCCCGAAAACCCGTCATCACAGCCAATGTGGCCACCAAAGCCGCCACCCCCACCATCACGCCTCCCACAGCAATAGCCGATGTGACGCCTCCCCCAAAAGTCTGGCGACTCCCTTTTAAATATCTTAAAGCAATGGAAAGTTCAAAGGACATAATTTTAATTTTTGATTTTAGATTCGCGACTGCGCCAGCAAGAAGTGTCGCCGCGCAGCGACCGATTTTTGATTGAAAAAAATTTATTCAACTTGTCGCAGGGGCGGGGCTCCATGCCGCTAGGTATGGTCCGAGATTGTAGGATGGGATGCCTCCGCCCGATCAGAAAAAACATCCATATATTAATCAATTTATTCACGAGTTTGTCTGCAAGGGCGGACACAAGGCCCGCCCCTACGACAATGGTCTCAACAACGGGAACAAGATCACTTCTCTGATGGATTCTGTTCCGGTTAAAATCATGGTGAGTCGGTCAACGCCGATTCCCAATCCGCCTGCCGGCGGCATGGCATGCTCCAAAGCAATCAAATATTCTTCATCAGACGGCATGGCTTCCTCATCGCCGGACTGACGCTTCCTGGCCTGGTCCTCGAAATGTTTTCTCTGCATATCAGGATCATTTTGCTCGGAAAACGCATTGGCCACCTCTTCTCCTGCGATAAAAAGCTCAAACCGCTCAGCCACATCAGGCATCTCAACGCTGCACTTGGCCAATGGTGAAAAAACAGAAGGATAACCAAAAACAAAGGTAACGGGCGGCAAATGAGGCAATATTTTCTCGTCCAAAATGGCCTCAAAACACTTATGGTCAGGTGTGTCATCATCAACAGGAAGATTTAAATTTTTAGCAGCGACACGCCAATTATTCTCCTGACACAGTTTCACATAATCCATTCCCACATGTTTTGGGAACAGATCAACCAAAGACAATCTGGCAATAGGCTCAGCCAAAGAAAATATCTTGCCCCTGTATTCAAAATTCAAATTGTCTTCAACGGATGCGGCTTGTAAGCCACCATCGCAACCGTTTATTGCAGCATTTTTTTCCCCATTAGCTGACGGGCGCAGGCAAGCAGCGCCCCTACGACACTCTTTTGCTGCTTCTCTTATAATTTCTTCCACCAAATCCATCATCCCTTCATAATTTGTATAAGCCTGATAGGCTTCCAAAATCG
>JANQER010000336.1 GCA_028278255.1 Elusimicrobiota bacterium
ATGGGGGCCACAATGGGGTTCCCTCGAAGCCTGGCTGAATAGTTTACCAGGCTTACCTATGGCGAGCCGTTTCAGACGCAAAAATGAGCTGTGTGGCGCAACAGCGGTGGCGGGAAGGGTTTGCGGTGGGAGCGGAATAAGAACAGCTCATTTTTGCGGCTGAAACCGAGGGAAGAAACTATAGGCGGCTGGGGGCGGGCCGCCAGGGGAGAACAAAACTTTGTGCTGACAACAGATTTAGAAGCAATCAGCACACGACAAAGACGCGTGGCCTTTGGCCGGCCACCAGTGCCGGCCGTCCGACAAGAATTCATGGCGGATGGCCGGCGCTGGTGGGATCACTGGCGGCATTGTGAGGGCATCTTCTTTAAACGCTAACACAATCATAAAACATTTTTCTAAATGTGCATTAAATGACCCACCCCCAGCCGGGCCAAAATGCAGTAAACGAAAAAACACGCACCGGCCTGTTTTTGAACCATCCGCGCAAGACGACACAGTCCGGGGTTTTGGCGGGGCGCCAGCGGAAAACAAAACCCAAATCAAAAACCATCTTCAAAACCGGAGCTGTCATCATTCATTCCCGACCGGCCCTGGCGGGGATGGCGGGGGAAACCAGAACCTCGCGCCCCGGCCTGTTTTTCCGGCTTCCCCCGAAAAAACAATACCCACCTTGATTTTGGCGGGATTGTGGGGGCATTTTCCTAGAGTCGGCAAACATCCATTCCGAAGAAATTTTTTTTGATTTCGTCGTATCTGATTTCCCCGGCCCGGCTCAAAATGAAGTGAGCGAGAGATTGCGCCCCGGCCTGTTTTTCAATCCTTCCTGGAAACTGCCCCACCCCCGCTTTTAGCGTGGCGCCAGCGATTTTCTATCACTGCTGGATAGAAACCAAAACCCCGCCCCCCGTAGGCGCTCCGGCGGGGATATTGTAATAACACATGAGAAATCAATCGAAATCTATAAAACAAAGCTTGTGAGGGATGGGAATATTTAATAGAAAAAAATTATAATTAAAATTAAGAGGCATGATTTTGATAAAATATAAAAAATTGGAGGGCTAAAAATGGACAATGAAAAACTTTTTAGGCTTCGAAAGAAAATAACTGAATGCCTCCGCGTTCAGCGTGGCGGGATACAAACAATACCGTATATTGATTTAAATAATGTCCTTGTAGATATTTGCGCCTGTCAAAATCATGCAATATTTGGACGCCGAGGGTGTGGAAAGACATTATTGTTGCATTATTCAAATAAAAAAGTTGATGAGTTGGTTAAATGTATATATCTAAATTGCGAAGATTTTAAACACCACTCTTTCCCAAATGTGTTAATTGAGATATTGGACGCTCTTTTTAAGGAGATTGAGGTGCATTTAACGGGATGGTTTGGCAAAAAAAAACGGTCAAGGGCTTTGATTGCTGGAATACGACGAATCTTAAGTCAATTGACTGTAGCTGCAGATAAGAAGGAGGATCAAGTAAGGGAAACAAAAAAAATTGAAAGTGGAGGTGGATTTGGTGGGGGAATTAATGGGAAAATCGCAGGTGTTGGGGCAAGTGTTGATGCAAATTATCATGAAGGAGTAAAATCAGAGACAGAAAGGATTTTTCGAGAACAAAGTGACAAAATGCAACAACTTAATATTTTGCTTCCAAGATTAAAAGAACAAGTGGCAGAATTTTTTAAAATATCAACATCAATCAAATCTATTTTTATGCAAATAGATGATTTATATCATTTAAAAAGATCAGACCAGCCTTATGTTGTTGATTATATACACCGCCTTTGTAAAGATGTTCCTCTCTATTTTAAAATTGCAACACTTCGGCATGCTTCAGTCCTTTATATAGACCGAGATGGTCAACCAATTGGCGCACAGGAACGACATGATTATCAGCCTGTCAATATTGATTTCACGCTTAGTGGTTTTAAAAAAACATGTGATCAAAATAGAAAAATTCTCTTTGAGTTTGGGAGATTGGCAGAGATGGATTCTTCTGATATTGAAGAACTATTTCGCGGAGAAGGTTTTGAACGTTTAGTAATGGCAGGCGGAGGTGTCCCGAGAGATTTTTTGTCTTTGTTTCTTGAGCTTTTAAGTAATCGAGAAGTAATTGGCAAGGATGATGTCAGAATTTTGAGTCGTTCTAATTTTGAACGGCGAATAGAGGACTTAAAACATGACTCTGAAGGGACAGAACAAGATGTTTTAATGCGTGGAATATATGTGATAAAGGAATTTTGCTTAAATAAAAAGGTGAATCTTTTTTTGATTTCAGAGAGAATGCTTCAACAAAAAGACGATGTAAAAAATCTTATTTACAGGTTGTTGGATTACCGGATAATTCATGCCGTTGGAAATGCTCTAACGCATAAATCAAAAGAGGGGACTTTTCAGGCATTTTCTATTGATATTGGATGTTATGCTCATTTGAGGAAGCTTGACAATAGGTTTAATGAGATATTATTGTCAGAACGAGATGCTAAAGAAAAAATGAGATCAGCGCCTGTCCTTGAGTGGGAAGTTTTTGATGGTTTTTGGAAAAAGTGTCCTCAAAATATTGAAAATGCAATTGTGCGTGAGGAAGAGCCTGTTTAAATAAAGAAGCTTATTCGTTTTTATTCACTTTTTCCAATCCCTAATAATAATGGACTTGTCTTTTTGTTCGACAACCAGTTTTTGTGATTTGCGCCATTTCAGGTTTCTAATGATTTGCGGGGGAATCACCACATAAAAGGAATGTGTGCCAAGCTTTGTCAGTTTGCGTCGCCCAGGTGATTGGCCAACGCGAGAATCTTGATCGTGCCGAACTCCTCGCTGCCGCGAATGCTCCGGCAGAAGCCGTTGGCGTCGACCCCCTGTGACATCAGATTGA
>JANQER010000360.1 GCA_028278255.1 Elusimicrobiota bacterium
AATATTCGCGGCGGCCGCGTGTGGGCACATAAATATTTTAGATTTCTTCGCGATTTAAATGCACGGCTTTTTTTAAAAGACAATCAGATTTTTTTTGAAGAGGCCTCGTGTCGGTTGGGCAGAGGAAAAATGATCATTGCCGGCCATGTGGGCGTGAAAAATTTTAGAGTCAGCAATTATGATTTGTCAGTCGACTCAGTGGGAAAGCACGGCGTTCAGATCAATGTGCCGCAGTTGTCTGTTCCACCGGGAGGATTTTTGAAAAAGTTTTCAATTCTCCGGGAATCATTGCAAGGGGCTTCTGAAGGAGAACCTTTTGTGTCTTTGAAGCTGATGGGACCTCATGGGCAGCATCGTGTGGAAGGAACAATCGTCCTTGAGAACACACATTTTACTTATCCTCCGTCTAAAAAGTTCAGGCCGAAAAACAGATGGATTCGAGAGTTTTGGAAGGACACGCGTTGGAATATTTTGTTCAAAACCGCTCAAAACACTTGGTATCGGAACAATTTTGTGAATGTACGTGTAAATGGGGCTTTACAAATAGATGGAAAACGAGGTAATATGGTTGTTGACGGTCGTGTGGATTCTCAACAAGGTATCATTACCTACCTGGGGCAAACCTTTAAAGTCAAGCAAGGTGCTTTTGAAGTTGTGACTGATAAGCGTTCTGGTGTTGTGGACAAGGCCATTGTCCCTTATATCTCAGGGGAAGCAGAGCGCGTGGCCACCACATTGGATGCACGGGGATTTTCAACACCTGATTTGATTACCATGGTCATCCCTAGGGCGCCAGTGGGTGAAATTCAGCCCCAGTTTATTTCGCGCAACAATCCAGGCATCAGTTCTGAACGGGTGGCGCAGAAGTCTTTGGGGCTGTCAGGTGAGGAGCAGATGACCCCGGCGGAAAGGGACCAGCTTTTAAGAGCCGGCCTGGTTCAGCTTTTGGGGTCCACGGCAGGCCCTTTGGCGAATAGGCTGGCGCATCGGTTTGGCATCAGTATGCTTTATCCCATTTATGAACCGGATGATATGGCAGACACAGGAACACCTTTGCGTCCAGCCACTGTCAGTGAGCAGCGGACAGATCTGAAGGGTTTTTTACAGGGCGCAGGCGCCACAGCCGGGATTCAGTTGAGCAACCGGGTGTTTGGATTATATAAATTCAAAGTGGATGAAACCCAGAATCAGTTTTATTTCCGCGATGAAATTGAAATTATTTATCGTGTGGCGGGCCGGCTGCATTTGCGGGCCAGCACTGAGTTGGATTCAAAAAAGTTGTTGGGACAGCCGCCGAACAGGCAGGCTGTTTTGGAGCATCAGTGGCGGTTTGGTTTGCCGCGAAAACATAAAAGAAAGGAGAAGTCTTCGTTGGAAACATTGGCACGTTTAAATCGAATGACGCTAAATTAATATCATGCATACTTATTTTGTAGGGAGAAAATCTTTTAATCAAAAATCCGCCGCTCCCATGCGGCACTTCAAGCTGGCGCAGTCGAAAATCAAAAATCAAAAATACTTGTTTCGGAGGGGATTGTCTTTTTTTCTGTTAAGTGTGTTTCTTCTCTGTGCGTATAAGACGCATGCGCTGGAGAACCGTCCTTTGGTCGGTGAAGTGACTACTGAGGGAAATCGTTTTATCAAAAAGCGTCGGATTTTATCAAAAGTGAAGGTGCGTAAGAATGACATTGTGATTGATCCGGCTTTTCGTGCAGATGTGGATCGTTTGCTGGAATCCGGACTGTTTGATGATGTGCAGGTTTTTCAGGAGGATATCCCTGGATCCTTGGATGCACGTGGTGTGCCGCGGGTGAAAATTGTTTTTAAGGTGAAGGAGAGGCCGACGATTAGACGAGTGGATTTTAAGGGTAAATTAAGGATGAAAAAACCCTTGGGAGAGAAAATTATTTCCAAATCCGGAGAGCCGTTTGATCGGTTTAAGGCTGCCCAGGATGTGCAGTCTGTTTTGGCGGTGTACCGTGAAGAAGGTTACGCAGATGCCAAAGTGGAATTTTATACGTCATTGAATCCCAAGAAGAATAAAGTGATTTTGACGTTCTACATTGTCGAGGGGAACCAGATTCTTGTGCAGTCTATTCATGTGGAGGGCAATCAGGCTGTGTCCACCCGCAAAATTCGGAAAATCCTCAAAAAGAAAAAGACAAAGCGAAAAAAAGTATTCAAAGATGAAAATTTGCGCGAGGGATTGGATGCTTTAAGAAAATATTATCAAAACAAAGGCTTCTTGCAGGTGGATGTTGGTGTGCCGGCGCGTGTGTTTAATGAAGACCACACAGCTGTGTCCATCACGCTCAATATTCAAGAGGAGCGGCGGTATCAGGTGGGGAATTTTTCTTTTTCCGGCGCGACTTTATATACGGACAAAGAATTGCGCAAGGCCGTGACTCTTAAACCCAATAAACTTTATAATCAGGACAGGATGGAGCAGTCTCTTCAGAATATTCAGGATTTGTATGCGGACAAAGGCTATTTACGTGCGCAAATTATTCCTGATCCCATTACACAGGTGCTGGATGCTCATTACGGAAAAGTGGATGTGCGGTTCACTATTGTGGAAAGTTCAGCTGTTTATGTGGATCGTATTTATGTGGATGGGAACACCTATACCAAGGAGCAAGTGATTCGCCGTGAGATTTTGTTGAAGGAGGGAGATGTTTTTTCCGCGGGCCTTGTACGCCGTTCTGTTGAGAAAATATACAATTTGGGTTTTTTGGATGATGTGCAGATTGATGTGCAGCAGCCCCGTTCTCCGCATAAAGCAGATCTTGTTTTCACTGTGGAAGAAGGGAAGCCTGGGATGTTGTCTGTGGGCGCCGGGTATTCCAGCGTGGACGGGCTTTTGGGGACTATGCAGGTTCAGCATATGAATCTTTTTGGACGAGCGCAACGGTTAAATTTGTTGTGGGAATTCGGGAGTAAGAAGCAAAATTATGAAATCAGCTGGACTGACCCATGGTTCATGGGAAAGCGCATGAGTTTGAGCGTGGGCGTGTTTGACACCATACGCCGCATGCCTTATAAAGGCGATTCATATGCCTATCGAAGAGGCGCGCGGGGGTTTTCATTGCGTGTCGGCCCGCGTGTCACTGACCATTTTTCACTCTTCCATGGCTATACGTTTGAGAGAGTGCGCATCTTTGATATCAATCCCATTCACACAGAGTATCCTAACCCGGAAGAAAACATTTTGTCCGCTGATGACATCAAATCAAGTATTGTCAACGGCATTGTTTATGACACGCGCGATAATTACTTTGATGCCAATCGCGGCATACGCACTGTGGCTTCTGTGGAACTGGCCGGCGGGCCTGTGGGCGGGGATGTTCATTTTTATAAACCTGAAGCGTCGTCGGCGATTTATATCCCCACATTTTGGAAATTTGTTTTCAGTCTATCCGCCAGGGGTAGTTATGTACAGCGTTTTGCGCCTTCTGATGATGTGCCGTTTTCAGAGCGTTTTCGGATGGGGGGGGTGGACACTGTGCGCGGATATAACATTGGCGAGGTTGGCGAAGATGGCGGCCGTGTCATCACAGTGTTTAATGCGGAATATAAATTTCCATTGGTTCAAGAAAGAGGCCGCACCATCTTGCAGGGTGCTTTTTTTGCTGATGCCGGCGGCAGCTGGAGCCGCTTGGGTCAAATGGATTTGCGTATAGGCAGCCGGGAAGACCAGATGCGGTCTGGTGTTGGGTTTGGGATCCGGTTCAAAACCCCTGTGTTTCCGATTCGTCTGGATTGGGGTTATGGCCTCAATCACTCCACTGGCGAATCAGTGAGCCAGTTTTATTTCACTATTGGCAATATATTTTAGAGGTGTCACCATCCCCTTGAATATTTGAATTTGTGCAGGGATTTGGCCTTTGTTTGATTATTGTATCTTGGTGATTGGTTATTATTTGGTTATTGTTTCTTGGAATTTGGTTGTTTCCGGTTTATCCGGGTTAGGGGATCCCGATTGTTTTTGACTGATTTTGACACCTGTTATTCAAAAATGATATCATTAAAACTTACTTTGCTTGAGCGTTTTTTACCATTTTCGTCGAGATTGCAATTGCCCAATTTATAGGACTCTTTGAAAGTATAAAGGGGTGTCTCCGACGGAAAAACAGCCCGGCAAATCGGGCGAATACAGAAAAACGCTAAACAACAGTCGCTTTCTAAAGTATACGTCTATAAGTATAAGTTCAAGGGTATGAGCCGATATGTCTTTTAAAAACCACATTATTCTTGTTTTTTTGTTGATTTTACTGGGCAATACCTGTTTGTTTTCCCTTGAGATCCCTCTGACACATGGCGCTGGTAAGAAAGGCATTACAGTGGGTTATGTGGATATGGAGAAAATTTTTCACGATTATCCTGAAACGCAGAAAGCCAAAAATGAGTATTATGTGGAATTGGCCAAAGTGCGCAAGAATCTTTCTGAGAGGGAAAAAGAACTGGCAGAACTGAAGGAACAGTTGACTGTCTTGCGCGCCACGCTGGTTGAGGTGGACAAAGGCACATCCACTATGTCTGATGTTGAGCCCTCGCCTTCTCTTCAGCAGGAGACAAGTGACATCGCACATTCTATTGCTGACATGGGTGTGAGTTCTGCCTCTGTGGCGGCTGTGAAAGAGAGTCTTGTGCAGAGGGAACAAATATTGATGCAGGAAGAAGCGGATTTTGAGCAGGCCAGAATTGAGGCTGTTCAAGAATTGAGGGATTTGGAAAAGCAGAGGTCTCTGAAGATTTTGGGGAAATTGTATAAGGCTCTTGTTCAGTTGGCTGAAGAAAAAGGCATTGGCTTGGTGGTGGATAAATCAAGTATTCTTTTTGGACAGGAAGCCTATGACATGACAGAAAGTCTGGCACGCCGCATTCGTGGGCTGCCGGATGAACAGTGATAACATTTTTGATCGCCGATTTGTGATTTTAAATAAATGAAATTATATCGTCGTAGGGAACGGTCGCGACCGTTCCTTGCAGACAAATAAATTGTTTTTCAATTACTAAATCGCAAGTCAAAAATTAAAAATAGTGAGACAGGAACGTTATGCATTTAACAGTTGATGAGATTGCGCGGATGACAGGCGGGATTGTTCAAGGAGATGGAGCGCGTGCGATTGAAGGGGCCTCTGGTTTACAAGAAGCCACAGAAAAGGATATTTCTTTTTTAGGCAATAAAAAATATTTGTCATTTTTGGAAAAAAGCCGTGCAGGCGCTGTTTTGGTTTCACCGGATTGTGACGTCAAGAATCGCACTGCTATTGTTTTAAAAAATCCGCAATACGGATGGGCAAAAGTCTTGGAAATTTTGTCCAAAGAACGGCTGCAGCATCCTGCTGATATTCATCCCGCCTCTGTTGTTTCCAAAACAGCCAAAATTGGAAAAAATGTGAGTTTGGGCGCTTATGCCGTGGTGGAGGACGGCGCTTGTGTTGGGGATAACACCATTGTCTATCCGCATGTTTTCATCGGAGCGAATACCCAAATTGGCAGTGATTGCTTGATTTATCCTCATGTGACCATTCGAGAACGTGTTGTGATTGGAGACCGGTGTGTTTTTCAGCCTGGGGCTGTAATAGGGGCTGATGGGTTTGGATTCACGCTTTACCAGGGAAAGCACTATAAAGTTCCGCAGGTTGGCGGGGTGGAAATTGGGGATGATGTAGAGATACAGGCCAACACCACTATTGACAGGGCAGCTGCTGGCATGACGCGCATTGGCAAAGGGACAAAGATTGATAATCTTGTGCAGATTGCGCACAATGTGGAAACAGGTGAAAATTGTTTGATTGCGGCTATGACAGGTGTGGCAGGCTCCGTCAAAATTGGCAATTATGTGACACTGGCCGCACAAGTCGGTGTGGCCGGGCATTTAAAAATAGAGGATAGCGCTGTTGTGGGGGCCCAGGGCGGGGTCACCAATGATGTGGAATCCAAGGCAGTGGTATGGGGCACGCCGGCGCATCCGCTTAAGGATGAATTAAAAGCCATTGCTTCAATGCGGAAACTGCCTAGGATTTTAGAGGAAATCAAATCTTTAAAAAAGACATTGGGGATTGGATCATGAGAATTTACAGCAACGGGGAAAAGCACAGAACCATAGCCAAGGAAGCTGTTTTTAAGGGGATAGGACTGCATACCGGGAATAAATGCCATCTGGTTTTTAAACCTGCGCCTGAAAATTCCGGCGTGGTGTTTGTGCGGACTGACTTGCGGTCAAGGCCTTGTTTGCCCGCCACTTATAAATTCGTCAGCACTGTTATTCGCGGAACAACATTAAGTGTCAATGGAGATAAGAATCATGAAGCGCGTGTTCATACAGTGGAACATGTGCTGTCAGCTTTGTCGTGTTTGGGGATCAGCAATTTGATTGTGGAAATGAATGCGAATGAACCGCCGGTGGCAGATGGAAGCGCCATGCCTTTTATTGAAACGCTTTTAAAAGCCGGTTTGCAGGAGCAAGACAATATGCAGAATTTTTTTCAGCCTGATCCTTTTGAATACAAAGCAGGGGAAAGCGCTTATGTGGTTGAGCCTGCGGATGATTTGGTGATTGAAACCACTATTGACTTTAATCATCCATTGGTCAAGAATCAGTCAAGGCTTTTCCACATTAATCAAGAAACCTATTTGAAAGAAATTGCCTCTTCCAGAACTTTTTGTTTTGATTACGAGGTGGAAGCTTTAAAACGTCAAGGTTTGGCACGTGGCGGGTCCCTTGATAATGCGATTGTTGTGGGCATGGACAGAATACACACCAAGGAAAAATCTTTACGATATGCGGATGAGTTTGTCCGTCATAAAACATTGGATTTGATCGGAGATCTTTTTCTCCTCGGTCTTCCGGTAAAAGCAAAAATCACAGCATCACGTGTGGGACACGGCCATAATGTGAATTTGGTCAGACAACTGGCTGCTCAAATGGAGAGCATTCAAGAACCAGCATTGTCATAATGGAGACGGCGCTTCTTGCGTCTGCCCTTTCAATTATAGATTGTCCTATCATAAAGGATATTTTCTTTTAAAAGGAGATTGTTCATGGAAAATAACACCCAAAACATTTTAAATATTGAGGATATCAAAAAGATTATTCCGCACCGCTATCCTTTTTTGCTCGTGGATAAAGCGGTTGTGGTGGAACCGCAGAAAAAAATAGTCGGATATAAGTCGGTTTCATACAATGAGCCGTTTTTTCAGGGTCATTTCCCGGGTCGTCCTGTTATGCCAGGGGTTTTGATCGTTGAAGCTTTGGCTCAAGCCGCTTGTGTTGTTTTGCTGAGCCGGCCAGATCTCAAAGGAAAGATTGCTTTTTTCCTTGGGATAGAGGGCGTGAAATTTCGTAAACCTGTTGTGCCGGGTGATTTGCTTGAACTGCGTGTTGAGATTTTACGTGCCGGCGGTCGTGTGGGGAAGGCACGCGGGGAAGCTTTTGTGGATAACGAGAAGGCCACAGAAGCTGAGTTTACTTTTGCCGTGGTGGAAGAAGAGAAAAAATAGAGTCTCTGAGGGATGATATTTTAAAGCTCAGATGATAAAAAAGCTGCTTGCAGATTTTGTTTTTTGTGTTTCCATGAATTTGGCTTTTGCTTGATTATTGTATCTTGGTTATTGGTTATTATTTGGTAATTGTTTCTTGGGATTTGGTTATTTCTATAGGATTTTATGAAGAACAAAAACAATAATATTCATCCCACAGCTGTGATTGATCCGTCTGCTGTCATTGCAGAGGGCGCTCAAATATCCCCTTATGCGGTGATTGGTCCGGAGACTGAGATAAAAAAAGACGTTTGGGTGGGGCCGCATGCAGTTATTGAACATGCCTCTATAGGCGAGGGATGCAGGATATTTTCGGGTTCTTATGTGGGAACCCCGCCGCAGGATTTGAAATTTAAAGGGGAAAAGTCCCGTGTGAAGGTTGGCTCCAATACAACCATCCGTGAATGTGTCACAGTGAACCGCGGCACAGCAGCCTCTGGCATGACAATTGTCGGTGACAATTGCCTTCTTATGGCATACAGCCACGTGGCGCATGACTGCATTTTAGGGAATAATGTGGTGATGGCCAATGTGGCCACTTTGGCTGGACATGTGGAAGTCGGTGATGATGTGGTCATGGGCGGTTTGGTGGCGGTTCATCAATACACACGCATAGGGATCGGGGCCATGCTGGGGGGCGGGTCTATGGTCACACTGGATGTGGCGCCTTTTTGCATGACGCATGGTGACCGGGCAGTGATTATGGGGCTCAACGTGGTGGGATTGAGACGGCGTGGCATATCAAAAGACAATCTTTCAGCCTTAAAAGACGCTTATAAGACTTTGTTTTTTTCTGGTTTGTCTCTTCAGAATGCTGCGGCGCATATGGAATTGGAAAAGGATGTGATGCCGCCTGAAGCCAGGGCATTCCTTGAGTTTATCAAAAAACCTTCTCGCGGACTCTGCCGGCCTTCTTCAAAAACAATAGAAAAAGGATAATGAACCACAGAGCGCATAGAGAACACAGAGAAAGCAGAAAAAAACCATCTGATTTTTTCTGTCAGAATTTAGCGCATATTTTACTCAGCGGTCTCTGTGTGCTCTGTGGTTGAAAAATATGAAACCACTCGGCCTTATTGCTGGGAACAGCCAATTTCCACTCTTACTCGCGCAGGAAGCAAAACGCCAAGGCCAGCCTGTTGTGGCCATTGGTATTCAGGAAGAAACAGACCCTGGTTTGGCTTCTTTGGTTGATCAGCTGCATTGGGTGGCTTTGGGGCAAATCAAAAAAACCATCAAATTGCTTCATGAGGCAGGGGTTGAAGAAGCTGTTATGGCCGGACAGGTCAAGCATACCCAGCTTTTTCGGCGGTTAAAACTGGACACAACCGCTATCCGTTTGCTTGCGTGTTTGCGTGACAAGAAAACAGATACGATTTTGGGCGCTGTGGCCGATGAGTTTGCCAAGTCTGGTATACGTTTTTTACCTTCTACTCTCTATCTTCAGCATTTGCTGGTTCCTGAAGGCGTATTGACAGCGCGTCGCCCGAGTGGCGCTCAAAAAAAAGACATTGAATTCGGATTTAAAACAGCCAAAGGCATTGCCGGATTGGATTTGGGACAGACAGTTTGTGTCAAAGATCAAACAGTTTTGGCCGTGGAAGCGATTGAAGGGACTGATGCTTGTATCCGCCGGGCAGGTCATCTTTCGCCTGGTGAATTCACTGCGGCAAAAGTGGCCAAGCCGCGTCAGGATATTCGGTTTGATGTGCCCGTGATTGGAATGAGAACTTTGGAAGCATTACAAG
>JANQER010000403.1 GCA_028278255.1 Elusimicrobiota bacterium
CCTGATACCGTCTGGCCTGCCGCATGAGCCATACAGGCGTGCGCTGTGTCTTTTCCTGTCTGCAAGCTTTTAAAAAAAGCGCATTGTCAGCGTTTTCCATAAAACCTCTCGTTTACATTGCGATTCAATTAGTCTAACATATATAAGTTAGCAATTAAATTGACACCATTGAGAATTATGAATCTATGAAAGGACAAAAAGCAAAAATTTTAAAATTATTGAGTCAAGGCGAATCCGAGACTGTAGAATTCAAGAAATCATTTGGCAGGGAAGCCATAGAGACCCTATGTGCTTTTGCCAACACCAATGGCGGGAAAATTCTTATTGGCGTTAATGACCGGGGTGTGGTAGAGGGAGTGCAAATCGGAAGGCATTCTCTGAAAGAATGGGCGGACCAGATTGCGCAAGTGACAGGCGGTCTTCATCCGTCAATCCATGCTTTTCAAATCAAAGGAATGACCATTGTTTCCATCGAAATCCATGAGAGCCGGATTAAGCCTGTGATGACTCACGGAAAAGCGTACAAACGGTCCGGTTGCACCACGCGCCAAATGGGATTGGAAGAACTGACACGGACGGCCTTGGCCAGTATCGGAATTACCTGGGATGAAATCCCAGAAATCCGTGCGCGTCAAGAGGATATCTCAATTTCTCAAGTTAAAGCGTTTGTTGAACTGGCCAATCAAAAAGGCCGGCGACCTGTTCCTGAAAAAATATCAGCCTCAGAGCTGCTTAATAAATTGGGATTGATTAAAGAAGGAAAGCCAACCCGGGCCGCGATCCTCTTGTTCGGCAAAAATCCTCAGCAATTCTATGGGCAGGCTCTGTTGAAGATCGGCCGATTCAGAAATGAAACGCTTATTGTTGACGACCGCCGGGTTGGCGGAAGCCTGTTTGACCAAGTGGAAGGGGCCATGAGTTATTTTCGAGAAAAACTTGAAACACGCTTTGAAATGACTGGTCGCCCTCAACGGGATGTTATATGGGAATACCCCCTGGAAGCTCTTCGGGAAGCCGTGACCAATGCCATTTGCCACCGAGATTACTTGAGTGTTCGGGACACAGAAGTGCGGATTTATGATCAGGAACTCGTGGTTTGGAATGCAGGGGATTTGCCAAGAGAACTATCTGTCCATGACCTCAAGAAAAAACATTCATCAATCCCTAGAAACAGACAAATCGCTGAGATTTTCTTTTACGCCGGTTTTATTGAACAATGGGGAAGCGGCATTGAGAAGATCATGGGAGAATGTTCAAAGGCGGGCATGCCAGACCCTGTGTTTGAAGAAATTCAAGGGTTTAGGGTGACATTCAAGAAAACATCTGATGGCTCTCCGGACAAGTACCGGACAAGTACCGGACAAGTACCGGACAAGTACCGGATAACCAATCGACAAACGCTGGATTACAAAAAATTGTTGGCTTATTGCCAGAAGCCAAAGAGTGTAAGGCAGATGATGTCTTACATGAGGATCAAACATAGAGAAACATTTATGATCAGATATCTGAATCCCCTTTTGAAAAAAAGATTTCTTGTGAGAACAGATCCAAGATCAGTAAGAAGTCCTAAACAACGATATCAGGCGGCATAGGCTCAAGGGTCAATTAAAAAGGAATCAATTCATAAAGAAACTCCATCAAGCAGACCCATTTGCGAGCGCTTTTAAAAAGCAACGGGCACACTCCCAATAAAAAAAACGCCCGATGAATCTGACATAAAAAAACACCCCTCCGGCTGTCTACTATCTTTTTATCAACGGAGATTTTTTTGCGAAAAAACAAATTAAAAATATTACGGCTGGGCACGCGCGGGAGCGTATTGGCTTTGCGCCAAGCCAATACAGTCAAATCAGTTTTAGGAAAAAAAATTCCTCATTGCTGCGTGGATCTTGTCACCATTAAAACAACCGGCGATCAACTGGCCCAGCGCCCATTCTCACAAATACCCGGGAAAGGCGTGTTTATTAAAGAAATAGAAGAAGCGCTCTTGGCCAATGAGATTGATCTGGCTGTGCATTCATTCAAAGACCTGCCTGTGGATTGTCCCAAGGGATTATGCATAAGCGCGGTCATGAAACGCGAAGACCCCAGAGACTGCCTGATCACGACATCCGGACAAAAACTCAATCAATTGCCTGATAACAGCGCCGTGGGCACCGGCTCTCTCAGGCGGCAAGCCCAGGTCTCTGCCATGAATAAACACATCACATGTGCGGACATACGCGGCAATTTGGACACACGCCTCAAAAAAGTCAACACAGGCCAAGTGGATGCGATTGTGGTGGCGTACGCCGGGGTCAAAAGACTGGGCCTGACAAAACATGTCGCTGAAATTTTCTCTTTGGATCACATATTGCCAGCGCCCGGCCAGGGCTGCCTGGCCATTGAAACAAGAGAACAAGACTCTGATCTTAAAACACTTGTCTCTGTATTAAACCATGCCCCCTCATATCAAGCCGCAGCTGCTGAGCGCGCTTTTTTACAAACGCTGGGCGGCGGCTGCCGGGTCCCCATTGCAGCTTATGCCCATGAAGAAAAAAAACAACTTGTTCTGAATGGCCAAGTCTTTTCCCCTGACGGCAAAATCTCCGTCAAAGGCAAATTATCCGGTGATCCCCACAAAGCGCATGACATTGGAAAAGATCTCGGCAAACATTTGCTTGCCCAAGGCGCTGAAAAAATTTTAAAATCATTTGAACATTTTCATATTTAAGTTTGTTTGTATCTTGTTTACTGGAATTTAACTATTGTATGATTATTATATCTTGATTATTGTATATTGGAATTTGGTTATTATTTGGTTATTGTCTCTTGGTTATTGGTCATTATTTGGTTATTGTATCTTGGAATTTGGTTATTTCCCGCTTATCCGGGTTAGGATTTTTCAATGACTTCTTTTCCCCACACACGTCTACGCCGGCTGCGCGGTTCCTCTGCCATCAGAAGAATGCTCAGTGAAACCACATTGCAGCCCTCACAAATGATACAGCCTTTGTTTGTTTGTACCGGGCACAACAAAAGCAAACCCGTGCCGTCCATGCCCGGCGTGTGCCAATTGTCCATAGACAAACTCATTCAAGAAGCCAGGACTCTCTGCAAGCTTGGCATTCCCGCTGTGATTCTGTTCGGCATTCCCAAACGCAAAGACCCTTTGGCTTCAGACGCGTACCATCCGGACGGCATCATTCAAAAAGCCGTACGCGCCCTGAAAAAGGATTTGCCCGGCTTATTTGTCATCACTGATTTATGCTTTTGCGAATACACAGACCACGGGCATTGCGGCCTCATAGGAAAAACAGGCCGAAAAACCTGGACAGTGGACAATGACGCCACATTGAACCTCATGGCACAAACAGCAGTGAGTCAAGCTCAAGCAGGCGCAGATTGTATTGCGCCGTCAGGCATGATGGACGGCGGGGTCAAGACCATACGGCGCGCTTTGGACAAAGCCCGTTATCACTCAGTGTCTATTATGTCTTATGCCGCGAAGTATTCATCCGCTTTTTACGGGCCGTTCAGAGAAGCGGCTCAATCAGCCCCTTGTTTTGGCGATAGAAAAACCTATCAAATGGACCCTGCCAATGCCAGAGAAGCCCTGCGTGAAGTGGCAGCTGATATCAAAGAAGGCGCTGACATGATTATGATCAAGCCTGCCTTGGCTTATTTGGATGTCATTCGTCAAGTCAAAGACAAATTTCATGTGCCGGTTGCCGCCTATAATGTGTCCGGCGAATATGCCATGGTCAAAGCCGCGTCCGCCAAGGGCTGGATAGACGGGCCCATGATCACAAAAGAAATTCTCACAAGCATCAAACGCGCCGGCGCTGATTTGATCCTGTCCTATCACGCAAAAGAATTTGCAAAGACAATAAGATAAGCCACGGATGAACACGGATAGACACGGTAAAAATACTTATGCCTTTCATTAATAACAAATCTTTTATTACTATTTGCAGTGTTTATCTGTGTTTATCCGTGGTGACACTTTGAGGTTTTTGATGAAAAAATCACAATCATTGTTTCAAAAAGCACAAAAATTATTGGTGGGCGGGGTCAACTCGCCTGTGCGGGCATTTAAATCTGTTGGCGGACATCCTGTTTTTATGGCCCGCGGCAAAGGCGCTCATGTTTTGGATGCAGACGGCAAACGATACATTGATTATCTGGGATCATGGGGCCCGCTGATTTTGGGACATGCGCATCCCACAGTGGCGGCTTCATCCATGAAAGCCATGTACAACAGCTCTTCTTTTGGCGCGCCCACAGCCTGTGAAGTGGAATTGGCGTCTCTTGTTCAAAAAGCCTTTCCCTCAATGGAACGCATGCGGTTTGTCAGTTCAGGCACAGAAGCCTGCATGTCAGCCCTGCGCCTGGCACGCGGCTTTACCAAACGGAAGTTGGTTCTTAAGTTCACCGGCTGTTACCATGGCCATTCTGACTGTCTCCTGGTGTCTGCTGGAAGCGGGGCCGCCACATTCGGCCAACCCAACTCAGCCGGCGTACCAGAAGAATTCACCCGTTTGACCTGTGTTTTGCCGTATAACAACATCCCAGCGCTTGAATCTTTTTTCAAAAAACATGGGAATGATCTGGCCGCTGTGATAGTGGAGCCTGTGGCAGGCAACATGGGTGCTGTGGCGCCTGATCTGTCCTTTTTACACACCCTGCGGCAGCTCACCAAAGAATATGAGAGTGTTCTCATCTTTGATGAAGTGATCACGGGTTTCCGCCTCTCTTGGGGCGGGGCACAAGGTCTTTTTAAAATCAAACCTGATTTATCTTGTTTGGGAAAAATTATCGGCGGAGGTTTTCCAGTGGGCGCCTTTGGCGGCAGGCAGGACATTATGGAACAAATATCCCCTCTGGGGCCTGTGTATCAAGCAGGCACATTGTCCGGCAATCCAGTGGCCATGACTGCTGGACTGACTGTTGTCTCATTGCTTAAGAAATTAAATCCTTATCAAAAACTTGAGCAGACAACGCACACCTTGGTCAAAGGCATTCAAAAATCAGCGCAGGCACACAATGTGCCAATCACAATCAACACCATAGGCTCTATGTTTACGGTTTTTTTTACGAACGTCCCTGTCACAGACTATGCCTCGGCTGAAAAAAGCAACACACAGCTATACGCCAAATTTTTCCAAGGTCTTCTCAAAAAAGACATTTATTTCCCCCCTGCCCAGTTTGAATCCGCCTTTGTCTCAACAACCCACACCCCCGCTGACATTCAAAAAACCATCGAAGCCATGGACCAAACCTTTCACGAAATCAGATAATCTGGTTCCCAGGCAGCATAGAAAATTATCGGACGGTCAGTGTTTTGGGTTTACAATAGAACTCATTTAGGCTAAAATTATAATATGATTGATTTTTTAGAGAAAACAAAGCCTAAAATATTCAGCTTATGTAAAAAACTTCAGATCATCAAATTGGATCTCTTTGGAGCCTCAACAAGAGATGATTTCACAAGCACGGAACGGAATCAGATATAACTGCATAACTGCCAGTGTACCCCATATGGGCTGAAAGGATGGTTAAACAATGGCGCCGGAATGGAATATTACAAATGAAAAAATAAAAAACGCCATTCAAAGGATTGTTTCTTTCAAACATCCGTTAAAAATCATACTTTTTGGATCAGCGGCCAGGGAGCAAACACACAAACACAGTGATGTTGATATGCTGGTGGTCACAAAGGAAGACATTGACAATCCACGACGTGAAAGCGTTCTTTTAAGAAGATGTGTTAAAGGGATTTTAATGCCCATGGATATCCTTGTGATATCCCAAAGAAAACTAAAAGAGCTGGCAAATCAGCCGGGACTTATATACAAGGAAGCGCTCAGCTCCGGAAAGGTTGTTTATGAGGCCTCATAAAAAATCTGATCCCGAAACCAGCTGCACTTTGGGAGTGGCATCAGTCCTCCATGCGGGTGCCGCTTATGCTGCTTTTGCATAGGACAGTGCATCTATTAGAACGGAAGAAGCTTTTTTCACTTTTTCAAACTCATCCGGTGTATAACATAGATAATCGACATGTTTTTCAAACGGCGCTTTTTTTAATAAAAACGGCATTCTTTGAATAAAAGACATTTTTGAAAAATAATCCGATACAATGATAATATCAATATCAGATTCTTCTCTGGCATTTTCCTTAGCTCTTGAACCAAATATCAAAACTTTATCAGGATGAACAATAGAAGAAATAACAGGCAAAACATTTTTTCTGAACTTTTCCAACCAGGGATCACTCATTTTTTCCCTCCAATATTTTCGCATACCTATCTTTTAAAAATGCAAATATGCTCTTAGCCTTTCCAACTTTTTCAGATGATATGCCTATGCTATATTCTTCAAATGGAACAATTTCCCCAGCGTCTGGATAACGGGCAAATATATAATCTACTGTCAAATCTATAACATTTGCACATACTTCGGAAGGAAGATTGAGATCCCTTGCCAACTCATCTATATGATGAGTTCTGGGAATTTTTCCCGCTTCAAAAGCCAAAAGGGCTTTAAAAAGTTTTTCAACAGCCTGATGAGACAAAAACGCAGCAGTATCATATCCCTTAATTGAAAGATTCCCTTCGGCAATTTCAAGATCATGCAATGCTTGTTTTAGCCACTTTTTGGCGATTTCTATATTCATGTTTTTACATAAACCAGTAAATTTTTAATTAAATTATACACGAGCAATTTCAAAGAATCAATAGACCGACCTCTGTTTTACAAATTGGATCCCGGCTTAGCCGCAATGTGGTTTAGATAAGCCTGATTTTTGTAATTGCTCCATTTATGGAGCGCTTTTAACGCATTTATTTGTTTTAAAGAGCCCGATAAATCGGGCAACT
>JANQER010000411.1 GCA_028278255.1 Elusimicrobiota bacterium
TCCAGCAATTCAGGGATTCTCCTTTTTTGAACAGCCAAATCCACATCATAAATATCACCCATAAAGCGAAGGAATTCTTGGCCGGTCAAATGCGGATAAACATAAGGCTGGTCAGGCACCAGCCCAATAATCTTTTTGGCCTGCTGCGGATGGGTTTGCACATCAATCCCGCCTATCCAGCATTGTCCGCCTGTGGGCCGCAGCAGGCCTGTCATGAGCTTCAATGTGGTGGTTTTGCCGGCCCCATTGGGCCCCAAATACCCAAAAATCTCGCCAGCCGGGATCTCCACATTCAAATGATCCACAGCCACAATATTTTGAAAACGTTTGGTCAAGTTAATGGTTTTGATCATATATATAATGTATTTCAATTTCTCATTTCAAATTTCCAATTTCTATTTATGATTCATCCTATTATTCTCATAAATGTTAAAAACAAACCTGATGCCACTGGAATCCAAAAATTGTCATTTAAAGGAAGAGGCAGCACTTCCAGCAGAGTGGCCACCAAAGCGCCCAATAGGACTTCAGGCATGCGCACCCCGGACTGCAAACAAATTGTCCCCACCACCCAGCACACAAAAAAGAAACTCAAACTGCCTTCCAGGCTCTTAGACCCTATGCGCACATGCCCCCACCGCCGTCCCACCAATCCTGAAATGCCATCGCCCAACGCCACGTACAAAAGAACTGTCACCACCACATCTTGATCAGGGACAACCCAAATGGTCAGCAAACAACCAGCCAAAGTCCACAGAATACCTGAAGGCCTGTCCACTTCTTCCGGACGGTGAATCCCGCCAAAAAAATCAATGATTTTCTGATTAAAGGCCGGGTTCCTCAGGCGGACAGCCTCCAAAACACCCACCAAAAAAAAAGTGCTCCCCAAGACCCACAGGCTGATGGCCCGGCCTGCCGCCACATAGAGCAGCACATACAACAAAACAAACGCATGAAACAACTTTCTCTTGGCTTCTTGTTTAATCAATGAGTCCATAATAGATTTTTGATTGCAACACCAATAGGATGAATATGTAGAAATTGGAAATTTGAAATGAGAAATTGAAATTCATTATAGTTTATTTGACAGACGCAGTAATGAACATCATGGCGGTTTAACCCCAATGCGGTTTAGATAAGCGTAGTTGCCCGATTTATCGGGCTCTTTAAGGCAAATAAATGCGTTAAAAGCGCCCCATAAATGGGTCCATTACAAAAATCCAGCTTATCTAAACCATATTGGGTTTAACCCCAAATTTCTAATTTCCAATTTCCATCATTCTTTTTATCAACCATATTATTTTATCAAAGATAAGCAAAGTATTGGCGGCAAATTGGGAAATAAAAAATGTCAAGGAAATCCAACGCGGGAAAAGGACCTTTAAAATAAGAACCAAAACAAGCGCATTGCAAAAAGCAATCAGCCCAAAAGAAAAAAAAGCGCCTGTTGGCTGAAGATCAGGCTGATGCTGGCGAAGGGCATGCGTGGTCAGCGCCGCATGAAAAGCAAACGTGAATCCAATCCCAAAAGCGCACCAAGGAGGAGAAACAGCTGAAGGCGCATAATACTGAATAGCCTGCGAAACAGCCACAACAATCAACG
>JANQER010000430.1 GCA_028278255.1 Elusimicrobiota bacterium
TGATTATGACCCCGGCACCTTTGCCACTGCCTATGACATCCGCTATTCCACGATCCCGGCTGAATCACCGGCGCTTTCTGATGCGCTGTTCAATGCAGCGTCTTCTGTTGACCCGGCGTTTTGCACCATTCCTGCTCCCAGTGTGCAAGGCACCACTGAAACCCTGACTCTTTCCGGCATGCTGGAAGGCGTCACTTATTACTTTGCCATTAAAGCCAGGGATGAAGTGCCCAATTGGTCGCCCTTGTCCATTGGCGCCACTGCTTATGCGGAAATCACTATCCGGTCCATCACTGTGACGCCCCTTGTGTACGACTTTGGATCTGTGAACATGGGCGCCAGCACATATACAGTCACGGCTGCTACTGTGTCCTATTCCGGCAATGTCAATTCCACTTTTATACTCATGGCAGCCACCGGCACTGTGGGCACGCCGTGGAGCATTGGCACTGCTCTGCCTACCTCGCAAGATGTTGTTGTGACCTTTGGCGCCTTTGATGATTTGTCCACCCCGCCTGTGCCGGCAAATTACGGGGCTGAAGATATTATCACGGGCACGCCGCAAGCATGCACAAGCGCCAAGTTCAGTATTGACGGATCAGAAACAGGTTTGAATGTGCCGCCCCCTGCCGCTGAACGGCATCTCTGGTTTTACATGGAAATGCCCACCACCACAACCACCACAGCACAGCAGGATATCACGATTACAATAGAGGCAGGACCATAGAAAAAACAAATCCTAAATCCGAAACTCTAAATCCTAAATAAGAGGCGGGACTGTAAAAAGTGCGAAGGGCAAAGTCCGAAGTGCGAAGTCAAAAATAAAAAAATCTTAAATTCCGGATAAGCCGGTGTAAATAACCAAATTCCAAGGGACACGAGAAAAAACTGTTCATGCGGGCTCGTAGGGAACGGTCGCGACCGTTCCCTACAGACTATTTATTATGCCTTTCTTTTTTGCGCACATGCTTTTTTAATGATTTCCTAAGGGATTCAAGTTCCTCTTGCAGTTTTTCAATTTGATCTTCCAGGTCCCGATTTCTACTTTGCAGATCGCGAATAGATTCCCTGTTTTTTGAAATTCGTTTATGAAGGGTCGTTTTTCTGGAAAGAACAACCAACGTATTAAATTTTTCATACTCAAAACTAATTCCGCAAAGATCCTTAATCAAAGAAAGCAATTCATCTTTAGAAAATGCTTTATATTCCCCTGTAATAGTAAATTCCTGCCCGGTTTCATCCAACAAGGCTTCAGAGGTGAACAAAACATTGATTTTGTGGTTGTCTTTGAGATATTCAAAAACTTCTCTCAATCTCACATCACCGGATGCATTTATGACACCTGGAATGAAAAAGAATAAAAGCAACAAAAGACAAATTTTACGCATAAAGAATCTCCTTTATAATTTTGACAGGCATAACGGTGATTGTTTAAAAAAACATAACGTAGCTGCCTGATTCATCAGGCGTTTTTAAAAAGCTGCTGATGACGGAATGCTTTGTTTTAAAGAGCCCGATAAATCGGACAGTTACAAGAATAGTCAAATTCGAGCCCGTTGCCGAACTCAATTTTAAGTCATCCTGAGCGATAGCGAAGGATCTCATCTTTTCTCTTTTCGACGGAGGGGATTCTTTCCGCCAGACAACAGCGGACAGGCTGCCTTCGGCTCAGAATAACAAAAAAAGACGATTTTTGGAGTTCGGCAACAGGCTCATTCCAATCTATTTATAAAATTTCTTTATATATGTATCCAGGATGTTGATGAAAGGGCGGAGGGTGTCGTATTCTCTGGCAAAAACACCTTCCACTTTGGTGTTCTCATCAATGGCTTTTTGCAGTTGCTTTTCCAAACGGCCGAATGGGCCGAAAATCTTAAAAGACAGCCACCACGTCCATAAAAAGCCGATCACCCCCAACAGAGTTAAAACAATGATAAAAACGCGATATCCCCAGTCAATCTTGGACACAATTTTGTCTATTGTCAGAGTGGCGCCGCCCATTGTCAAAGTGTACTCTCGAATATATAGAAAAATAAACACACCCGCTGCCAACCCGGCCAACAAAGACAGGACCATAGGCAAAATCATCAAAATCTGTTCTTTGGGCTTTGAAAAAATATGGCCTTTGCCTCTCATAAAAAAACCTCCGGGTAAAAATGTCATTTGAATTCTGTCCTCTTCAATGCGTCATCTATCGTCTTTGTCTTCTCTTTTGTTTCTGCTTCTTTTCCCAAAAAAGCTGCTTCAGGCGCTGGCGGGCCTGCTGGACTATTCTTTTCTGATCGGGAAACTCGCGAATGACCTGCTCATAGGCTTTGCGCGCGCCCAAACGATTTCCCTGCTTCTCGCGCAGTTTCCCCATCATCAACAAAGCACGGGCACGCTCATGCGGCACGCGGGAATGCACATAAATCTGCCTGGCCTTGTCAATGGTCATGGGCCTGTCGTACCCTTCCCCCCTCAAGCGAGGACGTCCTCCGTCCCAGCCGCCGGATTCAGGCGGACCTGAATAATCC